>VGCQ01000078.1 GCA_016870055.1 Alphaproteobacteria bacterium
AGAGCTCGAGCGTCGACTTCACGGCGTTGATGCGCATGGCCATATCGACCAGACGATGGCGCACCACCTGGTTGGCGATCAGGGGCTTGCCGAAAGTGTGGCGGTCGCGGGCATAGGCGATCGCCTCGTCGAGGCAGACCTTGGCATAGCCGCAGGCGCCGGCCGACATGCCGAGCCGCTCCTGGTTGAAGTTCAGCATGATGCCGATGAAGCCCTTGTTCTCCTGACCGATCAGGTTTTCGACCGGCACGCGCACATTGTCGAAGAAGAGCTGGGCGGTGTCGGATGCCCACCAGCCCATCTTCTTGAGCTTGGTGCGGCCGAAGCCTTCGCGGTCGCGCTCGATCAGCAGCAGCGACACACCGCCGGCCCCCGGCCCGCCGGTGCGCACGGCCACCGTATAGTAGTCGGCGCGCATGCCCGAGGTGATGAACATCTTGGAGCCGTTCACGACATAGTGGTCGCCCTCGCGCCGCGCCGTGGTCTTGAGGTTGGCGACATCCGAGCCGCCCGACGGTTCGGTGATGGCAAGCGCGCTGATCTTCTCCCCGGCCAGAACCTCGGGCAGCACCTTGCGCTTCATCCATTCCGGGCCCAGCGCAGCGATCGGCGGCGAGCCGATAGTGTGGCTGTTGAGGCTGGCGTTCAGCCCGCCGCTGCCGTGGCGCGCCATCTCCTCGGCTTTGATGATGCCGAAGAAGGAATCGACCGGCACGCCGCCGTACTCCTCCGGAAAGCCAAGCTGCAGCAAGCCGGCGGCCGACGCCTTGGCGTACAGCTCACGCGGGAACTCCTCGGCCTCGTCCCACTGGTCGACGTAGGGCATGATCTCGCGTTCGACAAAGCGTCGGACCGTCTGCCGGAAGGCTTGATGTTCCTCTGTGTAAAACGGGCTGGGTGCTGCGGCGGTAGGCGCGTGCGGCAGGCGCGAATCGGCGATGGCCATCGGCTTCTCCTCGGTCCCGTTGTTGCACTTTGGCCGATCGTCGCATAGCGCGTTGACAGCGCAGACCGGCCAGCCATATTGGCATCAGCGAGCGGCAAAAGACCGCGTGTGCGTGCAGGGGTCGGAAACTGGTTATTTTCTTACAGCTCACCCTCAACGGGCTTGCCGTCGGATGCATCTACGGCCTGGTCGCTCTGGGGTTCGTGCTGATCTACAAGGCGACCGAGCTGGTCAACTTCGCCCAGGGCGACTTGCTGATGCTGGGCGCCTTCGTGGCCTTCATGGCGGTGATCTGGTGGGGGCTGGACTATTGGCTCGCCTTCCTGATCTCGGTGGTGACAGTCGGCGTCTTCGGCGCGCTGCTCGACGCCACGGTGCTGCGCAAGGTCATCGGCCAGCCGCAGTTCGCCGTCGTCATGCTGACCATCGGTCTCGGCGCCATGTTCCGCACTTTCGCCTCGGTGACCTGGGGTTCGGAGATTTACACCCTGCCGACGCCGTTCGGCGGCGTCTGGAAGGTTGGCGACGTCACGCTCAGCCACCAGTACATCTCGATCGTGGTCGGCACACTGATCTTGTGCGGGGCGCTCTACGCCTTCTTCAACCACACGCGCATCGGCATCGCCATGCAGGCGACGTCGCAGAACCAGCTCGCCGCCTACTACATGGGCATCCCGGTCAAGCTGATCTTCTCGCTGATCTGGGCGATCTCGGCGGGCGTGGCGGCGGCGGCCGGCATCCTGCTCGCACCGGTCACACTGATCGACATCAACATGGGCCTCGCGGTGGCGCTGAAGGCATTCGCCGCCGCCGTGCTGGGCGGCTTCGGCTCGATCCCGGGCGCGCTGGTCGGCGGCATCGTGATCGGCTTGATCGAACTCTATGCCGGCGCGACCCTGCCCGAGGGCTTCAAGGACACTGCTCCCTACATCGTGCTGCTGATCATGCTGGCGGTGCGGCCGCAAGGCCTGTTCGGCACCATGGCGCGCAAGAAAGTGTAGGCGCAGCCGATGCGTTTCCAGTTCAAGACGTCCTACGAGCAGGACATCGGCCTGTTCAAGGACAAGGTCGACGCCACCTGGTACGGCCTGCTCGCGGCGGTCGTGCTGATCCTGCCGCTGATGATGTCCGACTACTATGTCGGCGAAGCGACCTGGGTGTTTATCTATGCCATCTGCGGCGTCTCGCTGATGGTGCTGGTCGGCTACACCGGCCTGGTCTCGCTCGGGCATGCCGCGTTCCTCGGCATCGGCGCCTACGCCCATGCCTACTTCCTTCAGCAGGGCATGCCATGGGTCGTCGCCATGGCGCTCGCCGTGGCGATCAGCACGGCGAGCGGCATCGTCGTCGGCCTGCCGGCGCTGCGCATGACCGGCATCTACCTGACGATCGCCACGCTCGCTTTCGCGGTGATCATCCAGGAAGTGTTCAGTCGCTGGGAATCGGTGACCAAGGGCTTCGCCGGCATGCCGGTCGACAAGCCGGTCATCTTCGGCGTGTCCTTCCAGGAGGATGCGTCGTTCTACTATTTGTGCCTGTTCTTCCTGGTGGTCGTCTTGTGGCTGACGCGCAATCTCCTGCGCTCGCCGACCGGACGCGCCTGGATCGCCATCCGCGACAGCGAGATCGCCGCACAATCGATGGGGGTCAACCTCGCCATCTACAAGTCGATCGCCTTCGCCTACTCGGCGGCGCTGATGGGACTGGCGGGCGCGCTGTTCGCCCACAAGATCGCCTACCTCGCTCCCGACATCTTCAACATCCTGCTGTCGATCCAGTTCCTGCTGCTGGTGATCGTGGGCGGTCTCGGCGCCTTGCATGGCGCGGTGTTCGGCGCGGTGTTCGTGGCCCTGCTGCCGCCCCTGATCGCCATCCTGCGCGATTCGATCCCGGCGACGTTCAGTGACGTCGCGCGGTCGACCGGCATCGGCGTGATCGGCCTGCTGGGCGATGCGATCGGCAATTTTCTGAAGAAGCCCGGCGTCGAGGCCGGCATCTTCGGCCTGATCCTGGTCCTGGTGATCCTGCTCGAACCGCTCGGCATGTACGGCCGCTGGGTGAAGATCCGCGTCTTCTTCTCGACCTTCCCGATGTACAAGCGCGCCACCTTCAAACGCCAGAAGGCTTACATGCGGTCGGAGCGCCTGCGATGAGCTTCTTCTCGGTCGACAGCCTCTCGATCAACTTCGGCGGCATCAAAGCGGTCGACGGCGTCACCTTCGACGTCGAGAAGGGCGAGGTCTTCACCATCATCGGCCCCAACGGCGCCGGCAAGACCACCATCTTCAACTTGGTCAGCCGCATCTACCAGCCGACCGGCGGCAAGCTGGTGTTCGACGGTACCGACATCACCAACGTGGCGCCACACCGCATCACCTCGCTCGGCATCGCACGCACCTTCCAGAACATCGAGCTGTTCGAGCATGCCACGCTGCTGCAGAACCTCTTGCTGGCGCGGCACGCTCACAAGCGTTCGAACTTCCTGTCGGAGCTGCTGTTCCTTCCGTCGGTGCGGACGATGGAAACGGAGCACCGCGAGGCCGTCGAGAAGGCGATCGATTTTCTCGACCTGCAGCAGTACCGCGACAGTTTCATCGTCAACCTGCCCTACGGCGTGCGCAAGGTGACGGAGCTGGCGCGCGCGCTCTGCACCGACCCCAAGCTGCTGCTGCTCGACGAGCCGTCGTCCGGCCTCAACGTCGAGGAGACTGAGGACATGGCGTTCTGGATCCAGGACATCCGCAACCTGCTCGGCATCACCGTGCTGATGGTCGAGCACGACATGAGCCTGGTCTCGGCGGTGTCCGACCGCGTGCTGGCGCTGAACTACGGTCGGCCGATCGCAGTCGGCTCGCCAGCCGAGGTCCAGGCCCATCCCGAAGTCATCCGTGCATACCTCGGCGGCTGAGGCGACCATGTCCGACGCCATCCTCAAGGTCGCCAACATCGAGACCTACTACGGGCCGATCATGGCCATCCGCGGCGTCTCCTTCGAGGTCGCCAAAGGCGGCATCGTCACCATCCTGGGCGCCAACGGCGCCGGCAAGACGACGGTGCTGAAGACCGTGAGCGGCGTCATGGACCCGCAGAAGGGCAGCGTGCTGTTCGAGGGCCGCGAGATCCGCGGCACCGACCCCGACAAGGTGATGCGGCTCGGCATCAGCCACGTGCCCGAAGGTCGCGAGGTCTTTCCGTTCCTGAGCGTGCGCGAGAATCTGCGCATGGGCGCCTATACCCGCCGCGACCCCGACGGCGTGGCGCAGGATCTCGAGACGGTGTTCGGCTACTTCCCGGTGCTGCGCGAGCGCGCCGACCAGCGCGCCGGCTCGTTGTCGGGCGGCGAGCAGCAGATGCTCGCCATCAGCCGCGCGCTGATGGCCCGGCCGCAGCTCATGCTGCTCGACGAGCCCTCGCTCGGCCTGTCGCCCAAGCTCGTCAAGGACATCTTCGAGATCATCGTGCGCATCAACCGCGAGCGCGGCGTCACCATCCTGCTGGTCGAGCAGAACGCCAACATGGCGCTGCAGACCGCCGACTTCGGCTATGTGCTGGAGGTCGGGCGGATCGTGATGGCCGACACCTGCACGCGGCTGCTGCAGAAGGAAGACATCAAGGAATTCTACCTCGGCATCAAGGAACAGGGCGCGCGCGGCAAGCGCCGTTGGAAGAAGCGCAAGACTTGGCGATGAGCAGGGGGCGACGAGGGAGAGCGCGATGAGCGAGCGGATCGAAGTCGAAGGCTGCGACACGATTCCCAAGCTGTTCTGGCACCAGGTGACGGCGCGTGCCGATCGCACCGCCTTCCGCGAGAAGGACCTCGGCATATGGCGCGGCACGTCGTGGCGTCAGTACGGCGAGCGGGCGCGGGCCGTCGGCATGGGCCTGGTCAAGCTCGGCTTGAGTCACGGCCAGGTCGTCTCGATCCTGGCCGAGACCATTCCCGAATGGCTCTATGTCGACATGGGGACGATGGCGGCGGGCGGCGTCAGCAACGGCATCTACCCGACCGATTCGGCCAAGCAGGTCGAGTACATCGCGAACGACAGCCGCACCCGCTTCCTGTTCGTCGAGAACGAGGAGCAGCTCGACAAGTATCTCGAGATCCGCGAGCGCTGCCCCGACATCGTCAAGGTGTTCATCTTCGACATGGAGGGCCTGGCCGACTTCAAGGATCCCATGGTCATGTCGTTCGACGAGTTGATGCAGCTCGGCCGCGACTATGACCAGGCAAGCGCCGGCCTATGGGAGAAGCTGGTGGCGAGCTCGAAGGCCGACGAGCTGGCCCTTCTGGTCTACACGTCGGGCACCACCGGGCCGCCCAAGGGTGCGATGCTGTCGCATCGCAATGTCATTTTCCAGATCAGCAATGCCGACGCCTTCATCCCGATCGGCGCCGACGACGAGCAGCTCGCCTTTCTGCCGCTCTGCCACGTCGCCGAACGGACCTTCACCGCCTTCCTGCCGCTGCGCTCGGGCGCCATCGCCAACTTCGCCGAGAGCGTCGAGACGGTGCCCGACAACATCCGCGAGGTGGCGCCGACCACCTTCTTCGCCGTGCCGCGCATCTGGGAACGCTTCTATTCCGGCATCGCCATCCGCATGAAGGAGGCGACCTGGATCGGCCGCACCGCCTACGGCTGGGCGATCGGCCTGGGACTGAAGATCGCCGAGGCCGAGCTCGAGGGACGCCCGGCCTCGGCCCTGCAGAAGTTCGGGTACCGAATCGCCGACTGGCTGGTGCTCGACAACATCAAGCGGGCGATCGGTTTGCACCGCGTGCGCTATGCCGGCACCGGCGCCGCGCCGATCGCACCCGATCTCATCAAATGGTACCGCGCGCTCGGCGTCGACATGCGCGAGGTCTACGGCCAGACCGAGAATTGCGGGCTGGCGACCGGCATGCCCGACCGCATCAAGCTCGGCACGGTCGGCGTCACCGCACCGCGCACCGAATCGAAGATCTCGCCGGAGGGCGAGATCCTGCTCAAGGGCCCGCACATCTTCATGGGCTACCTCAACCAGCCGGAGAAGACGGCGGAGACCATCCGCGACGGCTGGCTGTATACCGGCGACGTGGGCTACCTCGACAACGAGGGCTATCTCAAGATCACCGACCGTATGAAGGACATCATCATCACGGCGGGCGGCAAGAACATCACGCCGTCGGAGATCGAGAATCAACTCAAGTTCTCACCCTACATTTCCGACGCCGTGGTGATCGGCGACAAGCGCAAGTTCCTGTCGTGCCTGATCATGATCGACTACGACAACGTCGCCAAGCACGCCCAGGACACCAACGTGCCGTTCACCGACTTCGCCTCGCTGTGCCGCGCCAAGGAGGTAGTCGAGCTGATCGGCGCGGAGATCGACAAGGTGAACCAGAACTTCGCCCGGGTCGAGACGATCAAGAAGTTCCGGCTGATCGAGCAGCAGCTCAGCGCCGAGGACGACGAGGTCACCCCGACCATGAAACTCAAGCGCAAGTTCGTGAACGAAAAGTACAAGGGAATGATCGACGGCATGTATGCCGAGGCGGTTTAAGCCGCTATAATTGTCGCAACTAGGGAGGTGACGGGATGAGCAATTGGACATTCGTGAAGGCCGTTGCGGCCGCCGCTGCGGCGGCGGCGCTCGCTACGGCGGCCTCGGCGCAGACGCGCGGCGTGACGGCGACCGAGGTGCTGTTCGGCATGCACACCGACCTGTCGGGTGTGGCCGCGACTTACGGCGTGTCGTCGTCGAATGCCGTCAAGATGCGGTTCGACGAGATCAACGATGCGGGCGGCGTCAACGGCCGCAAGATCCGCATCATCATCGAGGATCAGGCCTACCAGGTGCCCAAGGCGGTGCAGGCCTGCAACAAGCTGATCAACCGCGACAAGGTGTTCGCCTTCGTAGCGCCGCTCGGCACACCGATGAACAACGCCTGCTTCAAGGATCAGTTCACGGTGGGCGTGCCCAACCTCTTCCCGCTGTCGGCGGCGCGCTCGATGTACGAGCCGTACGAGCGGGTGAAGTTCTACGGCGCCGCTTCCTACGTCGACCAGATCCGCTCGGGCGTCGACTACTTCGTGAAGACGAAGGGCAAGAAGGCGATCTGCGTGATGTACCAGGACACCGACTTCGGCAAGGAGGTGCTGGAAGGCGCCGAGGTGCAGGCCAAGAAGCTCGGCATCAAGATCGTCGAGACCACGGCGCACAAGCCGACCGACCAGGATTTCACCGCGCCGATCACCAAGCTGCGCTCGGCCGGCTGCGACCTGATCATCATGGGCACCATCGTGCGCGACTCGATCGTGCCGTACACGACGGCGCGCAAGGCCGGCTGGACCGACGTCGACTTCCTCGGCTCGGCGGCCGTCTACGACCTCGTGGTTGGCGCGGCCCAGGGCATGGAAGGCTTCTACGGCATGGGCCTGACCGAGATGCCCTACGTCGACAGCAACGTCGCCTCGGTCAAGACCTTCGTCGATAACTACAAGAAGAAGTTCAACATCGATCCCAACATCGGTGCGGTCTACGGCTACGTCGCCGCCGACCTCACCTATCAGGGGCTGAAGAATGCCGGTAAGGATCTGACGCTCGACAGCTTCATCAAGGGGCTGGAGGCGATCAAGAACTACAAGGACATCTTCAACGGCCCGACGGTCAATTTCGGCCCGAACATCCGCCAGGGCGCGAGCTCCTCGTTCCTCGCCCAGGTCAAGGGCGGCCGCTGGACCCGCGTGACCGAGCCGCTCGGCTTCTAGGCCGGCGCGATACCGAACAGGCAAAGCCCGGGTGGCGACACCCGGGCTTTTTCTTTGGTCTCAGCCGGCGGGCGGCGGCGGCACCGTGACACGCGCGTCGCGCAGCTTGTCCTGCAGCACCGGGATGCCGGCGGCATAGTTGCCATCCTGGCAGTTGGCGATGGCGACGCGGGCATCGAGGTCGGCCGCCTCGCCGCCGCGGAAATCACCGCCGAGATAGGCGCCATAGCTCCCGACATACTCGCCGTACAGCGAGGCGAGCCGGCTGCAATAGGCGGCGCCCTGGTTCACCGTCATGCCGACAGGCGCCACGGCCGGCTGCAAGCCGCTGCCCGCCGTGCCGCCACCCTGCCCTGTCGTGGTGCATGCGATGAGCGCGAGCGACGCCGTCACGGCTGCGACCCATCCACCGAGCTTCGCCATGCGATCCTCCTTCTCCGACCGAGACTACTGCACTTGCCGAGAGCCGGCTATGGTTGCCACGACATGAGTGGTGAGCTTTCCGGACGCGTGGCGATCGTGACCGGCGGCGCGTCGGGTATCGGCGCCGCCGCGGCGGCGTTGCTGTCGCAAGCCGGTGCGCGTGTGGTCGTGGCCGACCTGCAGGCGGCGAAAGATGGCATGGGCCGCTTCGTGCAACATGACGTGACGTCCGAGGAGTCCTGGCAATCCCTGCTGGCCGATGTGTCGAAGCACGAGGGCCGGCTCGACATCATGGTCAACAACGCCGGCACCTCGGGTGGCGCGGGCAGCGTCGAGAGCACCGACGTCGAGACCTGGCAGCGGGTGCAGGCGGTCAACTCCGAGGGCGTGTTCCTCGGCTGCAAGTACGCCATCGACGGCATGAAGCGCACCGCGCCCGACAAGCCTGCGCCCAGAGGCTCGATCGTGAACCTGTCCTCGGTCGCGGGCCTGCAGAGCGGCGCCGGCTCGATCGCCTACACGGCGAGCAAGGGTGCGGTGCGGCTGCTCAGCAAAAGCGTGGCGCTCTACTGCGCCGAGCAGAAGCTCGACATCCGCTGCAACTCCGTGCATCCCGGCGGCGTCGACACGCCGATCTTCGACCCGCTGTGGCAGATGGTCGGCCGCGAGCGCGGCAAGGCGCTGGTCGGCATGCGCCATCCGATCGGCCGCATGGCCGAGCCGCGCGAGATCGGCGAGGTGATCCTGTGGCTCGCCTCGGATCGTTCGAGTTTCGTGACCGGCGCGGAGATCGCCGCCGACGGAGCGCTCACCGCCGGTCTGATGAGGAGGCAGCCCTTTGTCGCGTCTTGAGAACCGCATCGTGCTGGTGAGCGGCGGCGCCTCGGGCATCGGCGCGGCGACGGCGCGGCTGGTGGTGCGCGAAGGCGGCAAGGCGGTGCTAGCCGACCGCGACGAGACCAAGGGCCGTGCGCTCGCCGACGAGCTCGGTGATGGCGCTTCGTTCGTGCCGCTCGACGTCACCGACGAGGCGGCGTGGGCCCGCGCCGTCGCCGGCACGGTCGAACGCTTCGGCGCCGTCCACGGGCTCCTGAACGCCGCCGGTGTCGGCGTGCGCAATTCGATCGAGGACTGCACCCTCGCCGAGTATCGCCGCATCAACGACATCAACGCGCTCGGAACCTTCCTCGGCTGCAAGGCCGTCCTGCCGGCGATGAAGCGGTCGGGTGGCGGCTCGATCGTCAACATCTCCTCCGTCCTCGGCCTGCGCGGCGCCTCCTATGCCATGGCCTACTGCGCCTCCAAGGGCGCGGTGCGGCTGCTGACCAAGCACGTGGCGCTGCACTGTGCGCAGATGAAATACGACATCCGCTGCAACTCGGTGCATCCGGGCTACATCGACACGCCGATGATCGCCCCGCGCCTCGACCAGACGATCGGCAACATGAGCGGCCGGCAATGGCTCGAGGAGCTGCATCCGCTCGGCCGCCTCGGCCGCGCCGAGGAAGTCGCCGCCATGATCCTGTTCCTGCTGTCCGACGAATCGGCCTTCTCGACCGGTTCGGAATTCGTCTGCGACGGCGGACTCACGGCCTAACGCATCCCCGTGATCGAGCTGGTCATGGCGCGCGGGTCGCGCTTGGGCCAGCGGCCGGCCTCGACCTGAACGATGAAGTCGCCGACGATGCGGTTGAACTGGTCGGGATCCTCGATGTTGAGGGTGTGGCCGCAATTCGGCATCACCGCCAGCGCCGCCGACGGGATCTCGCGCTTCATCAGGAGCGCCGGCGCCAGGCACGGCCAGTCCTCGTCACCGGTCAGCACCAGCGTCGGCAGCGTGAGCGTGCGCATCTGGTCGAGCAGGTCGTAGAGCGACGGCCGCTGGCCCTGCACGCCGATCTGGGTGTTGGCCGAGCCCAGCGCCGAATGCTCGCCGAGTTCCTTCTTGAACTGAGCGAAGCCGCGCGGGTCCTTGTTCTCGAACTGCACGCGCGTCGGACCGTAAGCGTACTTCTCGGCGAACTTCACCATGCCCTCGTCCTGCAGCGTCTTGGCCACGGTCTCGACCTCCGACCTGAACTTGGCCTGCTGGTCCTTCTCCGCGCCGTAGCCGACGCCCGCCACGACCAGCGACAGCACCCGCGCCGGATGGCGGAAGCCGAAATGCAGCGTGGCGAAGCCGCCCATCGACAAGCCCACGACATGCGCCTTGTCGATCTTCAGATGATCCATGACGGCGGCGATGTCGTCGGTGGCGCGGTTCTGCGAGTAGCTCTCGGGATTCTCGGGCACGTCGGACGGCGGATAGCCGCGGGCGCCGAAAGTGATGCAGCGATAGCGCTGGCCGAAGTGCCGCATCTGCGGCTCCCACGAGCGGTGGTCGGCGGCGAATTCGTGGACGAACACGACCGGCCGTCCGGTGCCGGTCTCCTCGTACCAGAGCTTCACGCGATCGTCGGTCAGGGCGTATGGCATGGTTTTCTCCGGGGTCGGCCAGACATTAGCTCATATGGCGGCTGCAGGGCGGAGTGATAGGCTTCCACCATGAGCGAGATCGGGACCGGCCTGCAGAACGCCACGGGCATCCGCAGTGCCGTGGCGCGCGCCGGCTACGCCTTCGTCGAAGCCTCCGACATGCGCAATGCGCTCGCCCGCTTCGGCACGTTGGCCGACTGGCCGGCCTTCGCCGAGAGCTGGAACGATCTCGAGGTCGACACCTACATGGCAGACGGCGGCCGCTACCGTCGCCGCCGCTTCGGCGTCTGGCAGGCCGATCGCCAGGGCGCGATCGTGCGCGGGTCCCACCAGGCCCATTTCCAGACGCTCGACTACAACCATCTCAACGGCGGTATCGAGCGCTGGTTCAAGCCGATCACCGAAGCGATCGGCGACGGCGCCAGCCTGCGCACCGTGCTGGAATATTGCCGCGCCCTGTTCGGACGGTTGGCGCCCGACACCGCGCGCTGGCACATCGAGGCCCATCAGTTCCGCATCGAGGCGCGGCCCGGCGAATACGGCAAGCCGACACCCGAGGGCATGCACCGCGACGGCGTCGACTACGTGCTGGTCCTGCTGATCAATCGCCGCAACATCCGAAGCGGCACCACGACCATCCACGATCTCGACAAGCGCACGCTCGGCAGCTTCACGCTGACCGACCCGCTCGACGCCGCCCTGGTCGACGACGCGCGCTGCTATCACGGCGTCACGCCGGTCGAGCCGGAGAACCCCGCGCAGCCCGCCTATCGCGACGTGCTCGTGGTCACCTTCCGCCAAGCCCGAGGCTAGCGACCGCGTCACGCCGCGATCTCCAGCCGCGCCGTCGTGCAGCTCACGGCGAAGATCGGGATCGGCTCGCAGAAATCGATCGTGCCCTTGCCGCCCCGCGCCGCTGCGGCGGCGGCGATGAAGGTGCGGATCTCGAAGCCGCCTTGGCCGGCGTCACGGTAGATCTCGGCATCGCTGTAGGACAGCAGCGCCGCGCGGTCGTTGGCCGCCCAGCGGCGCAGGAACTCGCGGTCCCACGCCTCGTTGATCTTGCCGGAGTCGGGCGTCGCCGGCCAGTGCGAGATGCCGCCGGTGGCGACCAGCGCGATGCGCTCGGGCACGGCATCGGCCGCCGCCCGCAGCGCCTCACCGAACGCCCAGGCGCGGCTCAGCGGGGCGAGCGGCGGGCCCTGGCAGTTGATGTTGGCCGGCACGATCGGCAGGTCGTAGCCGGGCGTCAGGAAATGCAGCGGCACCGAGATGCCGTGGTCGAACTTCCATTCCTCGGCATAGGCCACGTCGACCGTCTGCATCACGCCCTCGATCAGTCGGCGCGACAAGGCCTTGTCGCCGGGGATCCTGCGCCGCGCGATGCGCAGGAAGCCCTCGTCCTCGATCGGGCCCTCGTAGTCGTCGGCCATGCCGATGGCGAAAGCCGGCATGTTGTTCATGAAGAAGTTGGCGAAATGCTCGGCCGCCACCACGACCAGCGCATCGGGCCGCGTCGCGCGGATATCGTCGCCCATGCGGTGCAGTGCCGTCTCCAGCGCCTGGCGCGTCTGGGTGTCGGCGCGCTCGGCGCGAGCGGTAATGCCGGGCGCGTGACTGCAGGCACCGCAATAGACCAGGGCCATCAGCGCGCCTCCCATTGTCGTTTCAGCCGTGCGTCGTGTGCCTCGACGCCCTCGTAGCCGGTCGCGGCATAGACGCCCTCGCGCACCGGCCCGTGCGTCCGCAAGCCCTGGCGCATGGCTTCGAGATAGGCGTTCCACTCGATCTTGTGCAGCGCCGCAAAGTGCATCAGGAGCTGGCCGTTGACGCCCAGCACGTAGAGCAAGCCGATGTCGGGCTCGACGAGCGCCCGTCGCTCCTCGTCGCTCACCTCGTACTCGGCGAGCAACGCATCGCGTTCGCGGCCCCAGCGCTCGCGCGTGCGCGGATCGCGGTTGAGCTGCCAGATCAGCTTCTGGACTTGATAGAGGCTCATTCCAGTTTCACGCCCGACGCCTTGACGATCTCCGCCCAGCGCGCGCGCTCCCGGGGAATGAAGGCGGTGAAGTCGGCCACCGGGTTGCCGACCAGCCGCACGCCGCGGCCGGCGAAGGTCTCGACCATCTTGGGGTCGCGCAGGATCTTGACGGTCTCGGCGTTGAGCCGCGCCACGATCTCGGCCGGTGTGCCGGCCGGTGCGATCAGGGCGAACCACGACGACGCCTCGAAGCCCGGCAGCCCCGCCTCGGCCGCCGTCGGCACGTCGGGCAAGATCGCCATGCGCTGCGGCGCCGCCCAGGCGAGCGCACGGATGGCGCCGCTCTTGATGTGGCCCAGCACCAACGGCGGATTGTCGACCAACCCGTCGATCTGGCCCGCCACCAGGTCCTGCACCGCCGGCGCGGCACCGCGGTAGGGCACATGGGCGAGCTTGATCTTCGCCGCCTGCTCCAGCAGCACGATGGCAAGGTGTGTCGTGGTGCCGTTGCCGGCCGAGCCGAAATTGAGCTTGCCCGGCTCGGCCTTGGCCTTGTCGATCAGGCCGGCCAGGGTCGTCAGCCCGGTCTTGGGATGGACCACGACGATGTTGGGCATGTCGCCGACCACGGTGATCGGCGCAAAGGCGGCGGCCGGGTCGAACGGCATCTTGGCGTAGAGGAACTCGTTGATGGTGAGGATGCCGGCCGACGCGAGCAGCAGCGTATGGCCGTCGGGCTCGGCCTTGGCCACGATCTCGGCGCCGACATTGCCGCCCGCCCCCGGCTTGTTGTCGACGATGACCTGCTGGCCGAGTGCGGCCTGCAGTTCGGGGGCGATGGCGCGCGCCAGCACGTCGGCGACGCCGCCCGGCGGAAACGGCGCCACGATTCGCACCGGCTTGGACGGATAGGTCTGGGCCGTCGCCGCCGTGGCGACCAGGACCAGGAAGACGCCGATCAGAACGCCGATACGCTTCATGGTTTCCTCCCTGTCAAGGCGCCATCAACCGCCGATCGTCACACCGGCATCGGCGATGATGGTCTGCCCGGTGATGAAGGCACCGGCCTTGCCCGCCAGCATGACGGCGATGCCGCCGATGTCGTCGGGCTCACCGATGCGACGCAACGGCGCCGTCTGCAGCCGCTTGTCGAGATACTTGGGATCTTCCCACAGCGCGCGCGCGAAGTCGGTGCGCACCAGGCCGGGCGCGATGGTGTTGACGCGGATGTTGTCGGGCCCCAGCTCGGCCGCGAGGTTGCGCGCGAGCTGCATGTCGGCCGCCTTGGAGATGCAGTAGGCGCCGATCACCGTGCTCGCCCGCACGCCGCCGATCGACGACACGATGATGATCGAGCCGTCCTTCTTGGCGCGCATGTCGGGCACGCACAGGTTGGTCAGCCAGACGTTGGATAGAATGTTGTTCTGCATGATCTTGGTGAAGACCTCGTCCGGCATCTTCTCGGTCGGCCCGTAGTACGGATTGCTGGCGGCGTTGCACACCAGCACGTCGACCGGGCCGAGCTGCCGCTTGGTCTCGGCGATCAGCCGCTCGCACTGCGCCTTGTCGGAGATGTTGCAGGGGACGACGATCGCCTCGCCGCCCGCCGCGCGGATCTCGGCCGCCGCTTCTTCGCAAGCCGGCTGCTTGCGCGACGAGACCACGACGCGCGCGCCCTGCAAGGCGAGGTGGAGCGCGATCGACTTGCCGATGCCCTTGCTCGAGCCGGTGACGACGGCGACCTTGCCGGTGAGGTCGAAAAGCGGCGATGCCATGACAACGTCCTCCGATGACTGTGCCCGCCCTGTGTCGCACGAATCGCGGCAAAACGGAAAATCCCGACGCGCGCCGGCGACGACCGTCTCGCCGAGGAGCTGTTCCGCGAGCCCGGCATCGTCGAACCACTCGAGATGTGTGGCCGCAGGATCACCGGGGCACGCGTCGGCGCGACGGTGGCGCGACAAGCGCGGGCCCGGCTGCCCGCCTCTGGCCGAGCCGATCTCGTTCGAGGAACCCGACTTCGGCGTCATGCTGCCCGACAACGTGCGGCAGATGACGGTGGCGGCCGCCACCCGCGATCCGGCTGATCTGCCCCCCTCAGAGCGGTCCAAAAGTTAACTTAGACTGGACCCCGAAGGAGACGAACAATGGGCAAGAAGCACGGGCCTGAAGAGATCATCGGCAAGCTGCGCGAGGTGGAGATCGTGCTG
>VGCQ01000079.1 GCA_016870055.1 Alphaproteobacteria bacterium
ATGCGCATTGCCCAGAAGCTTTACGAAGGCGTCGATATCGGCGGCGAGACGGTCGGCCTCATCACCTACATGCGTACCGACGGCGTGCAGCTCGCCCCCGAGGCGATCGGCCAGACACGCCGCCTGATCGAAAGCCGCTACGGCCAAGCCTATCTGCCGGAGAAGCCCCGCGCCTACTCGTCCAAGGCCAAGAACGCCCAGGAAGCGCACGAGGCGATCCGACCGACCGACCTGTTCCGCACACCGCAGGACGTCGCCGCCCACCTCGATCGCGACCAGCTCGGCCTCTACGAGCTGATCTGGAAGCGCACCGTGGCGAGCCAGATGGAGAGCGCGGTGCTCGACCAGGTGACGGTCGATATCGCAAGCGGCGACAAGACCGTGCAACTGCGCGCCACCGGCTCGGTCGTGAAGTTCAACGGCTTTCTTACCCTCTACGACGAGGGCAAGGACGACAACGGCGAGGACGAGGACGGCAACGCGCTGCTGCCCGACGTGGCCCAGGACGAGGCGCTGGAGCGCCGCGAGGTCCTGCCCGAACAGCATTTCACCGAGCCGCCGCCGCGCTACAGCGAGGCCAGCCTGGTCAAGAAGCTGGAGGAGCTCGGCATCGGCCGGCCGTCGACCTACGCCAGCATCATCGAGGTGCTGCAGCGGCGCAGCTACGTGCGGCTCGACCGCAAGCGCTTCGTGCCGGAGGACCGCGGCCGCATCGTCACGGCGTTCCTGCAGACCTACTTCCCACGCTACGTCGAGTACAACTTCACCGCCCATCTCGAGGACGAGCTCGACGGGATCTCCGACGGCAAGATCGATTGGCGCCAGGTTCTGCGCGAGTTCTGGAAGCAGTTCTCCGCCGCCGTCGGCGACACCAAGGAGCTGCGCGTCAAGGAAGTGCTCGACAAGCTCGACGAGGAGCTTGGCCCCCATTTCTTCCCGGCCAACGACAATGGCGGCCAGGGGGGCGGCAAGAGCCCACGCGACTGCCCGTCCTGCGCCAACGGCCGGCTCGGCCTGAAGCTCGGCAAGTTCGGCGCCTTCATCGGCTGCTCGAACTATCCGGAGTGCCGCTTCACCCGCAAGCTCGGCATCGTCGACCCCGAGGCCGACGCGGCATCGGGCGCCAACCTCGACGGGCCCAAGGTCTTGGGCAGCGACCCCGCCACCGGCAAGGTCGTGACCCTGCGCAACGGTCCCTACGGCCTCTACGTCCAGCTCGGCGAGGCCGAAGGCAAGGAGAAGCCCAAGCGGCAGTCGCTGCTCAAGGGCATGACGCCGGACGACGTCATTCTGGAGAAGGCCTTGGCGCTGCTCTCGCTGCCGCGCGAGCTCGGGCCCCATCCCGACGACGGCCAGCAGATCATCGCCGGTGTCGGCCGCTTCGGCCCCTATGTGCGGCATGCCAGCAAATACAAGACCATCCCGGCCGACGAGAGCGTGCTCGAGATCGGCATGAACCGCGCCGTGGCGCTGTTGGCCGAAGCCAAGGCGAGCGGCCGCGGCCGCGCCGCCGCCAAGCCACTTCGCATCGTCGGCAGCCATCCCGCCGACAACGCGCCGGTCGAGCTCTACGACGGCCGCTACGGGCCTTACGTCAAGCACGGCGGCATCAATGCCACCGTGCCGCGCGACCTCAAGCCCGACGAGCTCTCCCTCGACCAGGCGGTCGCACTGCTGGCCGAACGGGCCGCCAAGGGCGGCGCGAAGAAGCAGCCGCGCGCCAGGAAGTCCGCCCCCATCGCCGCCAACGACTCCGGCAGCAGCCGGCCAAAAACCAAGAGGGCGGCAGCCAAGCGCAAGGCCGGCAAGCCGAAGGGCGACGTGCCGCCGCGCACCGGAACCGATGGCTAAGGGCCGCGTCCCGACCCGCGACGAACTGCTGGCATTCATCAAGGAGAGCGCCACACCGGTCGGCAAGCGCGAGATCGCGCGCGCCTTCGGCCTCAAGGGCGACCAGCGCATCGAGCTCAAAGAGCTGTTGCGAACGCTGCGCGACAGCGGCGACATCGCCGCAGATCGCGCCAAGACATTCAAGGATCCCAAAGCACTGACCAACATCACTGTCCTGGAGATCGTGCGCGTCGACGACGACGGCCATTTACTGGCCGTGCCGCGCCGCCACGACGAAGAAGAAGACGGCGCGCCGCCCCGCATCGAGATCGCGCCGCACGCCACGCGCGGCGGCCCCGCGCCCGCTGTCGGCGATCGCGTCCTCGCTTCGCTGAAGCGGCGGGGCAAGAACGCCTATGAGGCCCGTGTCATCCGACGGCTGGGCAGTGGACCGCGGCGCATTCTTGGCCTCTATGAAGAGCCGGCCGGCCGCCAAGGCCTGGGCATCGTGACGCCCACCGACCGCAAGCTGCGCCAAAGCTTCGACGTCCGGCCGGCCGACCGCAACGACGCCCGGCCGGGCGACATCGTGTGGATCGAGGCGACAGGCGGCGCCCTCGCGCGGCGGGCGCGGGTGGTGGAGCGCATCGGCGCCATGAGCGAGCCGAGCACCGTCAGCCTGATCGCGATCGCGGCCAACGACATTCCCGTGGAATTCCCGGCGGCGGCACGGGACGAAGCGGAGCGCGCCAAGGCGGCTCCGCTCGGCCGGCGGCTCGACCTCCGCGAGACACCGTTGGTCACCATCGACGGCGAGGACGCGCGCGACTTCGACGACGCGGTGTTCGCCGAACCCGATCCGGCGCAGCCCGGCGGCTGGCGTCTGTTGGTGGCGATCGCCGATGTCGCCTGGTATGTCCGCCCCGACAAGCCGCTCGACCGCGCCGCCTATCGCCGCGGCACCTCGGTCTACTTCCCCGACCGCGTCGTTCCCATGTTGCCCGAGGCGCTCAGCAACCATTGGTGCTCGCTGGTGCCGCATCAGGATCGGCCGGTGCTGGTTGCCGAGATGTGGATCGACGGCCAGGGCCAGCTCAAGCGCCACCGCTTCCACCGCGCCATGATGCGGTCGGCGGCGAGGCTGACTTATGCGCGCGTTCAGCGCGCCCAGGACGGCACGCCCGACGCCGAGATCGCGCCTCTGATGCCGAACGTCGTTCGCCCGCTGTACGGCGCCTTCAAGACGTTGCTGGCGGCGCGCGAGAAGCGTGGCGCCCTCGACCTCGACCTGCCCGAGCGCCAGGTGACGCTTGGCGACGACGGCCGCATCGCCGAGATCGGGGTCCGCGAGCGGCTGGACAGCCATCGATTGATCGAGGAGTTCATGGTCCTGGCCAACGTGGCCGCGGCGCAGGCGCTCGAGCAGCGCCACATGCCGTGCCTCTACCGCGTCCACGACCAGCCCGACGCCGCCAAGCTCGAAGGTCTGCGCGAGTTCCTCGGCACCCTCGGCATCGCCGTGCCGCCGGGAGCGCGTTTGCGGCCGGGCGATCTCAACCGCGTGCTGCGCGAAGTCGCCGCCAAGCCGGTCGCCCGGCTGGTCAACGAGACCATGCTGCGCAGCCAGAGCCAGGCCGTCTACAGCCCCGACAATCTCGGCCATTTCGGCCTAGCGCTGGCGCGCTACGCCCACTTCACCTCGCCGATCCGCCGGTTCCCCGATCTGATCGTCCATCGCGCCCTGATCGCCGCCTACGATCTGGGCGAAGGTGGGCTGTCGGATGGCGACAAAGGCCGCTTCGCCGAGTTCGGCGAGCATCTGTCGATGTGTGAGCGCCGCGCCGTGGCAGCCGAGCGCGGCGCCATGGACCGCTATGTTGCCGCCTTCATGGCCAATCACGTCGGCGCCACCTTTCCCGGCCGAGTCACAAGTGTCACCCGCTTCGGCCTGTTCGCCGAACTCGACGCCACCGGCGCCGACGGATTGATCCCCGTCCGTTCACTCGGCCAGGAGTTCTTCCGCCACGACGAAGCTCGGCAGTTGCTGATCGGCCAGCGCACCGGCGAGACCTACGGCCTGGGCGACCGCCTGCAGCTGAAGCTGGTCGAAGCCGACACGGCGACCGGCGGCCTGCTGTTCGAGATCGTCGATGTCATCGAACGCGTCGAACGGCACGCTGCGTCGCGCGCCGACAAGCGCACCCCGCGGCGTCCGGTCGCGCACCATAGGGCGGGTCGGGGCAAACGGTCGCGACGACGACATTGACGCCGAGCGCCATGCTGCGGCCATGGACGAGCACGATCAGTCGACCGAGTTTTGGACGGCTTTGCGCCGCGGCTGGCGCGGCAGGTGCCCACGCTGCGGCGCCGCCAACCTGTTCAGCGGCTTCCTCAAGATGCGCAGCCACTGCCCGGCCTGCGAGCTGTCGCTGGAGCCCTACCGCGCCGACGACGCCCCCGCCTACTTCACCATCTTCATCGTCGGTCACATTGTCGTGCCCTTGGTCCTGGTGGTCGAACGCTTGGGCAACCAGCCACCCCTGTGGTTCCATGCCGTCCTGTGGCTGCCGTTGTCGGTAATCCTGGCTCTTTGCCTATTGCCCCGCATCAAAGGCACGGTCATTGCCCTGCTTTGGGCGCATCGGATCGCGGCCCCCAAGCCGTCGACCGGAGGTTTCGACCCTACAACCTGAAGCATGGCCGGCCACCGATCGCCTGTGCTATCGTAGCGGCCGCTGGGTATGGGAGTGCTGTTGATCCCCTTGTTTCGCGTAGCGCTGCCGCGAGCGGCTGGCGCCCTTGTGGCGGCTGCCCTGGTCGCCTCGTGCGCCACCTCGACTGAAGCGCCGCGAGCGGCGGCGAGCGTCCGCAATCCTTCGGTTGCCGCGGACGTCAATGTCGAGCGTGTCATCCTTCAGGCCTACCGCGCCATCGGCGACCGCCACCTGTTCGAGCCCGACTTCCGTACCATCTCGACGGAAACCTACCGCGGCTTCGCCAGCGTCGATCCGGCGATGTCCCTGGAGACGTCCGACGGTGCCTTCACCGTCAAGCGTGACGGCCGCGAGGTCATGCGCCGCAACACTCCGGGTGACCCGGCCGATGGCCGCGCCTGGGGCGGCATGTTGGCCGAGTTGATGGCAGGCTCGCTCGACGTGTCGCCGGCGCTGCAGCAAACCGACCGGCAGGCGCTGATCCGCGAGGCGATGACCGCCACTGCCAAGCAGCTCGACCGCGCCAGCCGTTACGCCGACCCCGACGAGGCGCGCGACAATCGCTTCCAGCGCGACGGCGGCGGCGGCGTGGGCATCACCGTCGAGCGCACCGAAGACAAGAAAATCATGATCCGGGCCGTTCAGGACGGATCGCCCGCCGGCAAGGCCGGCCTCCAGGTCGGCGATCAGATCCTCTCGATCGACGGCGATGCCATGGTCGATCGGACCCTGAACGATGTCGTGAGCCGCTTGCGCGGCGCGGTCGGCGCACCGGTCTCCATCACGGTGTTGCGCGGCGCCCCTGCCGTCGAGCTCACGCTCGGCATGAAGCGCAGCCGCATCGTGCCCACCACGGTCGTCTACGAGCGTCGGGGCGATGTCGCGTTGATTCACCTGAGCGGCTTCAACAGCGCCACGACCGACAACCTGAAGGCCGCCATGGACAAGGCTCGCGCCGAGATCGGCAAGGACATGGCCGGCGTCATCATCGACATGCGCTCCAATCGTGGCGGGCTGCTCGACCAGGCGCAGACGGTGTCGGAGCTGTTCATCGGCAACGGCACCATTTTCTCCACCCAGGGCCGCCATCCCGAGAGTCGCCGCACCTACAAGAGTTCCAATGGCGGCAAGACCGCTGACCTGCCGATCGTCGTATTGATGAACGGCGGTTCGGCCTCGGCCGCCGAGATCGTGGCGGCCGCCCTGCAGGATCGCGGCCGGGCGGTCGTGGTCGGCAGCACGAGCTACGGCAAGGGCACGGTACAGACGGTGGTCCGGCTGGCCAACGAAGGCGAGCTGATCCTCACTTGGTCGCGCCTGCAGGCGCCAAGCGGCTACACCTGGAACGAGCTCGGCGTGCTGCCCAACATTTGCACCTCCAAGATCACCGACCCCGGCAAGCTCAGTACGACTTCGGTGGATTCGGGCCAGGGCACGCTGATGCGCTGGCACGCGCTGCGCAATCCGACGCCGCAGGAAATCGCCGACCTGCGCAAGGTCTGTCCGCCCGGCGATTCCAGCCCCCAGCGCGACATCGAGATCGCGACCCGGTTGTTGCACGATCGCAACCTCTATTCCCACGCCGTGCAGGCCGCGACCCAGCAGGTCGCCCGTCAATAAGGGACTGTGGCCAGCTTGACATGGCGGCGGCGGCGACTACCTTGCCGGCCTTCTCGAAATTCGCCCTGCCGGGCATAGGGACAAAACCATGGCCAAGCCGACCTCTATTCTGATCAAGATGGTGTCCAGCGCGGACACCGGCTTCTACTACGTCACCCGGAAGAATCCGCGCACCAAGACCGAGAAGCTCGAGCTCAAGAAGTACGATCCGGTCGCCCGCAAGCACGTGGTCTTCAAGGAATCGAAGATGAAGTGACATCCCGTACGAAGCCACGGGATCTTCCTGCCAAAGCCGCCCTTCCGGGCGGCTTTGTCGTAAGTTAGTGTCCGAGCAATCTGCAACATGGAGAACGAGATGAGCGCCCAGCTTTCGCGCGACGACTGGAAGGGCCGCGTCGGCGGCTTGAGCTACCGCAACCAAGCCTTCATCGGCGGCAAGTTCACCGCCTCGCTCACCGGCAAGACGTTCGATTGCGTGAACCCGGCGACCGGCCAAGTGCTGACCAAGGTCGCCGCCTGCGAGCAGGCCGATGTCGATGCCGCGGTCAAGGCCGCGCGCGCTGCCTTCGACAAGGGCACGTGGGCCAACATGCCGCCGGCCAATCGCAAGCGCATCATGCTGAAGCTCGCCGAGCTGATGATGAAGCATCGCGACGAGCTGGCGCTGCTCGAGACACTCGACATGGGCAAGCCGATCACCTACTCGAGCCGCGTCGACATCCCCGGCTCGGCCAACACCGTGCAGTGGTTCGGCGAGGCGATCGACAAGCTCTACGACGAGGTGGCGCCGACGCCGGGCAACGTCGTGGCGATGATCACGCGCGAGCCGGCCGGCGTCGTGGCCTGCGTCGTGCCGTGGAACTTCCCGCTGCTGATGGCCTGCTGGAAGATCTCACCGGCCTTGGCAGCCGGCAACTCGGTGATCTTGAAGCCGGCGGAGCAATCCCCCCTCACCGCCATCCGGCTGGCCGAGCTTGCGGCCGAGGCCGGTATCCCCGAAGGCGTGTTCAACGTCCTGCCGGGCTTTGGCGAGACAGCGGGCCAGGCGCTCGGCCGTCATATGGATGTCGATGTGCTGGCCTTCACCGGCTCGACCGAGGTCGGTAAGTACTTCCTGCGCTATTCCGGCGAGTCCAACATGAAGCAGGTCTGGCTGGAGTGTGGTGGCAAGTCGCCCAACATCGTGCTGGGCGACGCCCCCAACCTCGATGTCGCCGCGCAGCGCACCGCTTTCGGCATCTGGTTCAACCAGGGCGAAGTTTGCACCGCCGGCTCCCGCCTCATCGTCGAGGACAAGATCAA
Source organism: Alphaproteobacteria bacterium (assembly GCA_016870055.1). Lineage (GTDB taxonomy): Bacteria > Pseudomonadota > Alphaproteobacteria > Reyranellales > Reyranellaceae > Reyranella. The sequence goes on from VGCQ01000079.1 coordinate 7,467, forward strand.
GGACCAGTTCCTCGAGAAGGTGATGGCGATCGGCCAGAAGATGATGCCGGGCGATCCGCTCGACCCCAAGACGCAGATGGGCGCCATCGTCGACGAGGCCCAGACCAAGCGTGTCATGGGCTACATCGAAGCCGGCCAGAAGGAAGGTGCCAAGCTCAGGATGGGCGGCAAGCAGGTCCATATCGACAACGCCGGCTGCTTCATCGAGCCCACCGTGTTCGATCAGGTCGACAACAAGATGAAGATCGCCCAGGAGGAGATCTTCGGACCGGTGCTCTCGGTCATCCCGGTGAAAGACGCCGACCAGGCGCTGACGGTCGCCAACGATACGATCTACGGGCTTGCTTCGGCGATATTCACGGCCGACATCAACAAGGCCTTCAAGTTCGCCAAAGGTCTGCGCTCGGGCTCGGTGTGGGTGAACACCTATGACGGCGGCGACATCACAACGCCGTTCGGCGGCTACAAGCAGTCCGGCAACGGCCGCGACAAGTCCCTGCACGCCTTCGACAAGTTCACCCAGATCAAGACGACCTGGATCCAGCTTGGCTAAAGCAAGATTGAGTCCGGCTGATTCCAGCCGGACTCAATCTTGCCGGAGCGTTCCGGCGGTCGACGACAACTCCGACGACCACTGAGCAGGTGAAACCGCGGACCAGATTGTCGCGTCGGTGCCACAACCGGATGTCGGCGGTCCTTCTTGCCCGATAGCCGAGCGGCCAGAGTGGTTCGCGTTGACTTCGACGGCGGTTCCGCAGGCATTGTGCGTTCAGCTGGTTCCAGCTGAACGCACAATGCATTACGCTACCCGAAATGGACCAGCCTCCATCGCCCGCCAGGCCAGGTGAGCTGCCCGACCTCACCTATCCGGTCATTCGCTTCGCCAGCGAGTACTTCATGCGCGGTATCGACCTGCTGACGCCGGCCGAAGACGATTCGCTCATCCAGAACCTCATCTTTCTCGCGTTGGTACACGGCCAAATGGTCGAGCCGCCGGTCAAAGCCCGCAGCATTCGCGCCTTGGCCCGTTTCCTCGACCTGCCCTACCCGACGGTACGCCGCCATGCCCAGGAGCTTGTGCGGTCGGGCCGCTGCAGTGTCGTTGCCGGCGGCCTCGCCGTGCCGAGCTCGATCAGGCGCAACCGAACGACAACGGCGATGTTGCGGAAGATCTACCTCAATGCTGCACGCCTTCTAGTCGACCTGAGCCGTATCGGATTCGTCAACTTGGCGGCTTCGGCACTACGCGCTCCTCGATCGCGTCAACAGGTCCGTCAGCAAAAGATCATCACCATAGAAGCCACAAGCCGATTGCTGGCCGCGGTCAGGCTCGTCCAGGACGTCTTTCAAGGCGACGTGATCAAAGGCCTCGTCTACACGGCAATCTGGACCGCCAACGTCAGGCATGTGACGGGATCCATCGAAACCCTCTCCACCCCGACGGTGTTGCCCGACGCCCTACGGCTGCCGGTCAGCGTGCTGGCTATCGCGAGCTCTCTGCGCCTGCCATACGAGACCGTCCGGCGACATACTGACGCCTTGTTGCGCGCTGGAACATGCGAGCGATTGGGGCGTCGCGGCCTCATCGTGCCGGCGCGCATCCATCAAGCCGCCACACCGACTACCGCACGAGTCTACGAACATGCCGCCGAACTCGTCGCAAATCTCCGGCGCGCCGGCGTGAGGCTGTAGTCCCGTCGGTGGGGAGGAACTCAGGACGAACGACGAGTTGACACGCCTCGATACTCAGAGAGCTGCGACGCGTCGGCAAGTCGCGGCCAGCGATCAAACCGGCAGCAACGACGTGCCGTCGAACCCGACGATCGGAAGCCCAAGGTAGCCGGCGATCGTTGGCGCGATGTCGGTCAGATTGCTGGCCTTGGTGCGAACTCCAGACAGGCGGCCCATGTCATCGACGATCAGGAACGGCTGCGTTTCGTCCGGCCCCCAACCGCCATGCTGGCCGCTACCGACCGGGACGGGCTTGCCGTCCTCGGCCACCACCCATCGGCGGCCAGGAACACCATGCGGATTGCCCTCCGTTTGGCGGCCCATGTTGACGGCCGCAACGACACCGCCCTGCGGCGCAAAACCACGATCGCGAAGAGCATCGCCCACCACGACGTCAGCCGCCCAAACCTCACGACGCATGCTGTCGAGCACGCCCAGGAGGCCGTCGCGTCCGCGTTCTGTGGCGTAGAGCAGCGCCGACGTCCCTTGCCCGGCCACCGCCACATCACCGGCGCCAACCGCCTCCTCAAGGCCGCGCTCGACCAACCATGCCTCGAGATCGACACCGGCGCCGATCGTTTCCTGCCCGTGATCGGAGCCGACGATGAGCAGGATGTCCTCGCCGTCCGCCCGCAGCCGATCGACGGTCCGGACGACTTCGGCAACGCATCGCTCGGCGCCGGCCACCGCCTGGAGATGCGCCGGCGACCCGAGCGGCACGCCGTGCAACGTATGGTCCGGGTCGCACAGCCACAGGAAGGCCACGGCCGGCCGGCGATCGCGCAGCACGTCGGCGCAGAACCGCTGCGTCATCGCCCAGTCGCCATCGGCATCGTGGCTGACCGCGAGGGCGTCAGGGCCGGCGATCGGCACGCCGCCGGGGGCAAAGGAACCGGCGCGGTGGTAGAGGTGGCCGAAATGGTCGGGGTCGAGGAAATACGCGGCGCCGGGCGAAACATTCGAATAGGCGATGAGGCCACCCGCCGCGGCAACCCGCTCGGCGAGCGTCGGGACCAGCAAGGTGCGGCCGGTGGCGCGGCGCATATGGTCGCGAAAATCCGCCTTGCCGACGTCGCGAACGACGATCCTGCCCTCCTCCAGCAGGCCCATGCGATTGCCGTGCAGGCCGTGACGCGCCGGATGGCAGCCGGTGGCGACCGAAGCGGCCGACGCGCGCGTCACCGACGGGAACACCGCGCTGTGATCGTCGCACCACAGGCTGCGGCGGCGCAGTCCCTCGAGGACCGGAGTCGTGTCGTGACGCACCCAGTTCCGGCCCAGCCCATCGCAGCACACGAATACGGCACGACGCGCTGTCACCATTGTTCAATTCCTTCAGGCGGCTTTCGCTTTGCCGCGATCGACAGCCATGCATTCATGGGCGCTTGCGCGGGTCGACCGATAGTAGTCGACTTTCTTCTCTAGCTCAGGAGGGATCGATGCAGTTCGGATATTTCACGATGCCGTCTCACCCACCCGAGAGGTCGCTGAAAGACGGCCATGACTGGGACCTTCAAGTGATCCGCTGGCTCGACGAGCTGGGTTTCGCCGAATGCTGGATCGGCGAGCATCACACCGCGCCCTGGGAGCCGCACCCGTCGCCCGACCTGCTGGTGGCGCAGGCCCTGATGCAGACCAAGCGAATACGGCTCGGGCCGGGTGGCTTCCTACTGCCCTATCATCACCCGGCAGAGCTCGCCAACCGAGTCGCCATGCTCGACCATCTGTCGGGTGGCCGCCTCAATTTCGGCGTCGCCGCATCCGGCCTGCCGAGTGATTGGGCGATGTTCAACGTCGATGGCATGTCCGGCGTGAACCGCGACATGACGCGCGAGGCGCTCGAAATCATCCTGAAGCTGTGGAGTTCGACCGAGCCCTTCGATCACAAGGGCAAATTCTGGCACGTCACCAAGCCGGACACGATGTTCGGCTTCCTGAAACCGCACATCAAGCCGTTGCAGGCCCCGCACCCGCCGATCGGCGTCGCCGGGCTCAGCAAGAACTCCGACACGCTGAAGCTGGCCGGCGAGAAGGGCTTCCTGCCCATGAGCCTCAACCTCAACCCGGCCTACGTCGCAAGCCACTGGGAGGCGGTCGAGATCGGTGCGGCCAAGGCCGGCCGCACGCCCGACCGCGGCCAATGGCGCATGGTGCGCGAGGTGTTCGTGGCCGACACCGACGAGGAGGCGATGAGGCTTTCGGTCGGCTCCCACATGGGCCGCATGATGCGGGAGTACTTCCTGCCGCTGCTCGCCCAGTTCGGCTTCTTCGAGTACCTCAAGCACGACCAAAGCGTGCCCGACTCCGATGTCACACCGGAGTACTGCGCCCGCCACAACTGGATCGTCGGCTCGCCCAAAACCGTGGTCGAAAAGATCGGGAAAATCTACGACGAGGTCGGCGGCTTCGGCCAGCTTCTGGTGTTCGGCTTCGACTATGTCGAAAGCCCGCAGGCCTGGCGGCGGTCCCTCGAACTCTTGGCCACGGAAGTGATGCCCAAGGTGCAGCACCTCAAGCCGGCGAAGACGAAGTTGGCGGCGGAATAGGCCGCCGGCGGCGAACTGTCGGCCTCCGCGATTTTTCAGCTGGACATCGGCGTCTGCCGCAGCCGCCGCCAACCGGTCGGCGCTGTGGACGGTGCCATCGACACTCGCGTGGGAATTCTGCGAAGTTGGGTGATGCGCATCGGCATCGACCTTGGCGGCACGAAAATCGAAGGCGTGGTTCTCGGCCCCGGCGGCGTCGAGCGGGAACGCCTTCGCATTCCGACGCCGGCCACGTCCTACGAGGCCGATCTAGAGGCTATTGTCGGACTGATCGGCCGCCTTGAGGGCAGTGTGGGCGAGCGCTGCAAGGTGGGCGTCGCCCATCCAGGCGCGATATCGCCGGCCACCGGCTTGGTGAAGAACGCCAACTCCACGCGCCTCAATGGCCAGCCGCTGAAGGACGATCTCGAACGACACCTTGGACGCGAGATCCGGATGGCCAACGATGCCAACTGCTTTGCCGTGTCCGAAGCCAGCGATGGCGCCGCGGCCGGCTACCCTGTTGTGTTTGGCGTGATCCTGGGCACCGGCGTGGGTGGCGGCGTGGTGATCGACGGCAAGCCGCTCACCGGCGCCCAGGCGATCGCCGGCGAATGGGGGCACAATCCCCTTCCCCTCCCGACCGACCAGGAGAGGCCGGGCCCGCGCTGCTATTGCAGCCGAAGCGGCTGCATCGAAACCTGGCTGAGCGGCCCCAGCCTGCAGCGCCAATTCGAGGCACGCACCGGCCGCCGGTTACGCGCGACGGAGATTGCCGAGGCGGCGCTTGCCGGCGACGTTCAAGCCGGCGAGCAGATCGAGCTCTACTGCGACCGGCTGGCCCGCGCGCTGGCCGGCATCGTCAATGTTGTCGACCCGCATGCCATCGTGCTGGGCGGCGGCCTGTCGCGCATGCCGCAGCTCTATGGCCGTGTGCCCGAGCTGTGGAAGCGCTACGTCTTCTCCGAGCCCGAACACATCGCGACCCGATTGCTGGCGCCAAAGCACGGCGATTCGAGCGGTGTTCGCGGCGCCGCTTGGCTATGGCCCGAATGACGGCACGGGCGAGCGGCTCCCTTGCCGCGCCATCGGCTTCAGCGGAACGGCGGCTCGTCGAAGCTGCGTAGCTTGCGCGAATGCAGCGACCCCAATTCGCCGCGCAGCAGGTCGATCGTCTCCAGACCGATGCGCAGATGCTCGCCGACCGCCCGCTGATAGAAGCGGGTCGCGGCGCCCGGCAGCTTGATCTCGCCGTGCAGTGGCTTGTCGGAGATGCACAACAACACGCCGTAGGGCACGCGCAGGCGATAGCCTTGGGTGGCCAGCGTGGCGCTCTCCATGTCGACGCCGATGGCGCGGGCGTGATTGATACGACGGCGTTCCTGGCTCCAGCGCAGTTCCCAGTTGCGGTCGTCATAGCTCACCACGGTGCCGGTACGCAGCCGTCGCTTCAGGGCGTCGCCGCGCTCGCCGGTCACTCTCTCGGCAGCCTGCTGCAGCGCCACCTGGACCTCGGCCAGCGCCGGCACCGGCACTTCGGGCGGCAAAAGATCGTCGAGGATGCGGTCCCGCCGCAAATAGGCATGCGCCAGCACATAGTCACCGATGGTCTGCGACTGTCGCAGGCCGCCGCAATGGCCGATCATCAGCCAGCAATGCGGCCGCAGCACTGCGAGATGGTCGGTCGCGGTCTTGGCGTTGGACGGGCCGACACCGATGTTGATCAGGGTGACACCGCCCCGCCCATCCGAGCGCAACAAGTTGTAGGCCGGCATCTGAAACCGATGCCAGGGTGCTGCGGCAACCGTCGCCGACGCTATCGCCGCGTCCTCGCCGCGCCGAACGACCGCGCCGCCGGGCAGCACGAGCTGGGTGTAGGGGCTACTCGGCTTGGCCAGCTCGTCGGTCGCCCATGTCAGGAAATGGTCGACGTAGCGCTGATAGTTCGTGGCCAAGATCCAGGGCTGGATGGTGCGCCAGTCGGTGCCGGTGTAGTGGACGAGACGGCGCAGCGAGTAGTCGACGCGCAAGGCATCGAACAGCGCGAGCGGCCTTGGCCGTGTTTCATCTGACACCCAGGTTCCGTCCGCGACCTCGTCGCCGACGCTCGCCAGGACGGGCGTCGGGAAATGCCGAGCCAAGTCGACGACCGAGAGGTCACCGTGGATGAATTCGTCACCCGCCTCGGTGACGAAGGGATATGGGATTTCCTGGTCACTCGGTCCGACCTCGATGGCAGCTCCAAACTCTTCGCTAAGGGGCCGCAGCTGCTCGAGCAGGTAGTCGCGAAAGAACCTGGGCTGTGTGACGGTCGTCGCATAGCGCCCTGGCGTCTGGAACTTGGCCCAGGCGCGCCGGGTGAAATGAACGGCGCCAGCCGGCTGCCAATCGACGCGCAGCTCGGGGTAGAGGAACCTCCGGCGTTCCTCGGGCGTCGGCACGACACCCGACTCGGTGAAGCGCGCCAGCGCGCCTCGCAAAGCGGCGCTGGCCGAGGCGTGCAGTTCCTCCAGCCGGTCGACGGCCTGTTCCGGGGTGAGCCCTTTTGCCATGCGCCTACACGCCCCTACGCCATTGGTCGCGGCGACCGATCTCGCTTACTTGCAATCAGGCCGCGGCAACGGCTCGAGCCGCGTGATCCGGTACTCGATGCCGCCATCGCTTTCCTCGCGGGTGCCATAAAGCTCGATCCCGTTGTCGAGGGTGACGCTGCTCATCTCGAAGGCCGGTTCGCCCTGCCCCTTCGACGCCACGTCGAAGAAACCAGCGCGGTAATAGATCGGCGTGCGCCCATCGGCGAGTTGTTCCGCCCCTTCGGGAATCTTCAGATCGGCCAGCCGCCTCGGCACCCGACC
>VGCQ01000080.1 GCA_016870055.1 Alphaproteobacteria bacterium
CTATGCCGGCGCGCGCGTGACGGAGCGTTGGGTCGGCGAGGGCCGCGCGGAACTGACCGCCATGGACATCCGAGCCGCGCTCGAGCTCTATCGCACGGCGTGCGGCCTGCAGGTCGCGACGCTCGTCTTCATCGTCATCGGCTCGACGTGATGAGCGTGGGCCGGCGGGCCAGCGCCAGCAGCCGCTCGCAGTCGACATGCCGTTCGAGATGGTCGGCCAGCAGATCGAGCGTCGTGTCGACCTGCGATTCGTAGGCGAAGTCCGAGGCCGCGGCCCCCAGTCGCCGCAGCCAACGATGGCGCTGACGGTCGTCGGCGAGAAGGCCGTGGATATAGCAGCCGACGACCCGGCCGTCCGCACTCACCGCGCCGTCGGCCCGGCCGTCGGCGAGGTGGAGCAGGGGGCGCAGCGAGCCGGTCGTGCGCCCGACATGCATTTCGTAGCCCTTGAATGCCACGCCGTCGGTCGTCTCGCCCGCGACCTCGACCAAGACCTTGTCGCCTTCGAGGATCGTGTCGACATCGAGCAGGCCGAGCCCGTCGACCGTCCCGGCCGGTCCTTCGATGCCGTGCGGATCGGCGATGGTGCGGCCGAGCATCTGATAGCCGCCGCAGATGCCCAGCACCGTGCCACCGCGGCGCAGGTGAGCCTGCAGATCGACGTCCCAGCCGTACTGCCGAAGCGACGCGAGATCGGCGATCGTCGCCTTGGAGCCGGGCAGGATGATCAGCGCCGTGTCGCCCGGCACCGGCTGGTGCGGCCCGAGGAAGACGAGGTCGACGTTGGGATCCAGGCGCAGCGGGTCGAAGTCGTCGAAGTTGGCGATGCGCGGATAGACCAGCACGGCGATACGGATCCGACCATGGGCGTCGCCGGCGGTCTGGTCCTGCAGGATCACGGCGTCCTCCGCCGGCAGGCGATGGGCGTCGGCGAAGAACGGCACCAGGCCGAGAGCCGCCCAGCCGGTGCGCTCGGCGATCGTCGTCATGCCGTCGTCGAACAATGTGGGATCGCCGCGGAAGCGATTGACGATGAAGCCGACGATCATGCCGGCGTCGTCGGCATCGATCACCGTCTTGGTGCCGACCAGGCTTGCGATCACGCCGCCGCGGTCGATGTCGCCGATCACCACGACAGGAACGCCGGCGGCCCGCGCGAAGCCCATGTTGGCGATGTCGTTGGCGCGCAGATTGACCTCGGCCGGCGAGCCCGCGCCCTCGATCAGGACGAGGTCGCAATCGGCGGCAAGACGGCCGAAGCTGTCGAGCACGGCATCGAGCAGCCGCGCCTTCAGGTCCTGGTAGGCGCGCGCCTGGGCATTGCCTAGGACCTTGCCCTGCACGACGATCTGCGCGCCGACGTCGCTTTGCGGCTTCAGCAACACCGGATTCATGTGCACGGTCGGTGCGACGCGTGCGGCGCGCGCCTGCAGCGCCTGGGCGCGGCCGATCTCGCCGCCGTCGGCGGTGACGGCGGCGTTGTTCGACATGTTCTGTGGCTTGAACGGCTGCACCCGCAGGCCGCGGCGCGCGAACAAACGGGCGAAGCTCGCCACCAGCAGTGACTTGCCGACATCCGAGCCGGTGCCTTGGATCATGATGGCGCGCGCCGGCATCAGACTCGGCCTCGGCAAGCGGGCGGGTGCGGCGGCGCGAACATCGCCGCACAATGGGCATCGGCCGAGCCGCCTTCAAGGTCGTCCGAATCCCGTTGACTGGCCGTCGCCGGCGACCCTAATCAAGCACGCAGATCGGCGATGAAGGGAATGCGGTGACCGGCTCAAAGCGGCTTGCGTTCAATCGGAACCGCTTGCGATTCCGATTGAACGCAAACGCGCAAGTTTCGACAGCAGGTTCGCAGACATTGTGCGTTCAGCTGATTCCAGCTGAACGCGCCATGCTTTAGACGCGCGGATCGGCGGGCGATGACCGCGGGCTTGATTGTCGCGGCGCCACATTCGGGTGCCGGCAAGACGACCGTCACGATCGGCTTGATGCGTGCATTGCGTCGCCGCGGCTTGGCCGTGCAGCCGTTCAAGTGCGGGCCCGACTATATCGATCCCGCCTTCCACGCCGTGGCGAGCGGTCGTCCGAGCTTCAATCTCGACACCTGGGCGATGAGCCGCATGACGTTGATCGATCTCGCGACCCGCCATGCCGGCGACATCGCCATCGCCGAGGGCGTGATGGGCCTGTTCGACAGCGCCGGCGCCGCCGGCCAGACGGCGCGCGGCGCCACCGCCGATCTCGCTGCCGTGCTCGGCTGGCCGGTGGTGCTGGTGCTCGATGTGTGGGCGCAGGCCGAGACGGCGGCGGCGACGGCGCTCGGCCTCGCACGCTACCGCTCCGACATCGCCGTCGCCGGCGTGATCCTCAATCGAGTGGCGGGCCCGGGCCATCGCGCGATGATCGCGCCGGCCCTGGACGGCGTCGGCCTGAGGTTGCTCGGCGCACTGGGCCGCGATGCGCGCTTCGAGCTGCCGGAACGCCATCTCGGCCTGGTCCAGGCCGGCGAGACCGAGGACATCGAGCGGCGCCTCGATGCGCTCGCCGATGCGGTCGAAGAAGCCGTCGACCTCGAAGCCGTGCAGCGCGCGGCCCGGCCGGTCCGCGCCACCGCTTGCGCTGCGCCTCTCGTGAAACCGCCCGGCCAGCGCATCGCGCTTGCGCGGGATCGCGCCTTCTCCTTCATGTATCCGCACGTCCTGGCGGCGTGGCGCGCGGCCGGTGCGGAGATCGTGCCGTTCTCGCCGTTGGCCGATCAGGCGCCCGATCCGTCGGCCGACGCCGTCTGGCTGCCAGGCGGCTATCCCGAGCTGCACGGCGCCGCTTTGGCGGCGGCGGGCAGCTTTCACGGCGGCTTGCGCGCGCTGGCGGCGCGCGCCGTGCCGATCCATGGCGAATGCGGCGGCTACATGGTGCTGGGCCAGGGCATCGAGGATGCCGAGGGTCGGCGCCACGCCATGGCCGGGCTGCTGCAGGTCGAGACCTCGTTCAGGCAGCGTGCCATGCATCTCGGCTATCGCCGCGCGCGGCTGCTCGCCGACAGCGCGCTTGGCGTGGCCGGCAGTGCCGTCATGGGGCACGAGTTCCATTTCTGTCGCGTGCTGCGGGTCGGCGACGAGCCGCTGGTCGATTGCCGAGACGCCAGGGGAGACACGGTGTCCGAGGCCGGCGCGCGGCGTGGCACGGTCAGCGGCACGTTCTTTCACTTCATCGACAGGCAGCTTGCATGAGTCCCAAGTTCGACGCGGCATTCCGCGCCCAGTTCCGCGACCTCGTGCTGTGGCGCCGCGACGTGCGCCGCTTTCGCCGCGATCCGATTCCGCGAGAACGCATCGACGCCTTGCTGGAAGTGGCAAGCCGCGCACCGTCTGTGGGCTTGAGCCAGCCCTGGCGGTTCGTGCATGTCGATTCGCCCGGGCGGCGGCAAGCAGTGATCAAGAGCTTCACGGATGCCAACGAGCATGCCTTGGCCGGCTATTCGGGCGAGAAGCACGCGATCTACGCCAACTTGAAGCTCGCCGGCCTGAAGGAAGCGCCGGTCCATCTCGCGGTGTTCTCCGACGACGGCACTCACACCGGCAGCGGCTTGGGGCAGCAGACCATGCCCGAGACGCTGCACTACTCCGTCGTGGCCGCCATCCAGACGCTGTGGCTGGCGGCGCGCGCCGACGGTATCGGCATGGGCTGGGTGTCGATCCTCGATCCCAAGGCGGTGACGCGCGTGCTCGACGTGCCCGAGGGCTGGAACCTGGTGGCCTATCTCTGCCTCGGGCTGCCGGCCGAGGAGCACCTCGACCCCGAGCTCGAGCGCCATCACTGGGAGCATCGCATCGACCTCGCCCCGCTGGTTCTCACTCGCTAAAGCATGATGAGTCCGGCGGGAATCAGTCGGGCTCGTCATGCTTCGTGGAACCGCGTGCGATTCCACTTCATCTCGTCCCTCTAGCTGGATCGGATTCGCGCGCTCGGGCGATGCTTGTTGCACCGGGCACAGTCCGCCCAGCTGATTCCAGCTGGGCGGACTGTGTTCTAGGCTGCGGCTTTTTTGCCTGCTAGGTTGCACCGATGACTACGTTGGCGTCACCCAAGCGTCTGGGCTTCTTCACCCGTCTGCTCGACCAGACCAGCGCAGCCGAGCGCTACTGGCTTGCCACCCAGCAAATCATGCATGCCGAGCGATGCGGCTTCGACTCGGCATGGATCGCGCAGCACCACTTCCACGAGGGCGAAGGCGGCTTGCCGTCGCCGTTCGTCTTCCTGGCGCATGTTGCGGTGCAGACTTCGCGCATTCGGCTCGGCACCGGCATCGTCACCCTGCCGCTCGAGCTGCCGGTGCGCGTGGCCGAGGATGCCGTCGTCACCGACCTGATGTCGAACTATCGATTGGAAGTGGGCGTCGGCCCCGGTGGCAACCTCACCGCCTTCACGGCGTTTGGCCTCGATGCCAACGATCGCCACAAGCTGGTGAACGGCAATCTCGAGCTGATGCGCACCGCCTGGGGCGGCGGCACGCTGCCTGGCGGCGACAAGCTCTATCCGTCGAGTCCGACCCTGGTGGACCGCATTTGGCAGGCGACCTTCAGCGTCGAAGGCGCGCGGCGGGCGGGGCTGGCCGGCGACGGGCTGATGCTGTCGCGCACCCAGCCACGCTCGCCCGACGCGCCCAAGGCTACCCTGGCGGACATTCAGAACCCGATGATCGACGCCTATCTCTCGGCGCTGCCCAAGGGCTGCCAGCCGCGCATCCTCGCGTCGCGCACGGTGTTCATCGCCGACGACGCCAAGGAAGCGATGCGGCTGGCCGAGATCGGCGCGGCCAGGATGCGGCACCGTTTGGCGGCGACCGGCAACCTGTCGTCGGGCAGCCTGGTCGGCGATCTGATCACCGCCTTCGATGTGCATATCGGTATGCCGGAGCAGGTGACCGCCTCGCTTCAGGCCGACGAAACGCTCGCTCGCGCCACCGACCTCACCATGCAAGTCCACTCGATCGATCCACCGCATCCCTTCATCTTGCGCTCGATCGAGTTGATGGCCGAGAAAGTGGCGCCGGCATTGGGCTGGGCGCCGAGCGACAACGCTGCCGCGCGGCGCGTCGCCTGAAACTTCAGAGAAACCAACCATGACCGATGTGATCGACACTTTGGCCGGCATCACGCCGGGATCGCCGCTCGATGCGATCCGCAATCAGCGCCTGCAGGCCCGCAATCATGCCCAGGCGAGCTACGACTCGCTGTTCAAGCCCTCGAGCGAGGCCGACGCCAGCAAGCTCGAGCGGCTCGCCATTGCCTGCTTTGTCGCGGCTCTGCACGGCCGTGCCGAAATGGCGGCATTTTACGGTACCGCGCTGGCCGAAGCCGGCGCGCCAGCGGGTTGGCAAGGCGCGATCGCGGCGGCTGCCGGTGCCGCCAAGGGGCAAGGTCCCTACGGTCGCTATCCCAAGGGCCCGCTCAGCGCCGAGGATCAGCCCGGACCGGCCTGCAAGCTCGGCGCGTCGGAGCGCGCCGCCGTGGGGCCGCGGCTCGCGGCGGCCTTCGAGCACACCCACATGCTGGTGTTTCATCCGCGCGATTCGGCGCCGTCTTATCTGCAGACGCTGCTCGATGCCGGCTGGTCGACCACCGGTATCGTGGTGATCTCCCAGCTCGTCGCCTTTCTGTCCTACCAGATCAGGGTCGTCGCCGGTCTGCGCGTCCTGAACGCAAGGTCCGCATGACCGACAAGGTGCTCGATCCGCCGCCGCATATCGAGCCGGTGGTGTTCACGCGCGACATGCTCGACTGGCTGCCGTGGCTGGAGCCGATGGCCGAGCAGGATCTCACGCCACGCCACATGGCGGGCCTGGTCGATCCGGCGCGCGCCAAGTCGGCCTACTTCCGCCTGCTGGTGCGCGACCCGGAGGTGCTGGAGGCCCGCACCAAGACCGACAAGGACATTTTCTACAATCCCGAAGCCGGCCTGCCGCGCGCCGAGCGCGAGCTTGCCGCCGCTGCGACCTCACGGTCGAACGGCTGCATCTACTGTGCCTCGGTGCATGCGCGCTTCGCCGCGACCTACTCCAAGCGCACGGATGACGTCGACCGCCTGCTCGACAAAGGCGTCGGTGTCGACCTCGATGCGCGCTGGAACGCCATTGTCGCCGCCTCGGTGGCGCTCACCGCGACGCCGATCGCGTTCGGTGCCGCGCATGTCGACGCCCTGCGCAAGGTCGGGCTGGACGACGCGGCGATCGTCGATGTCATCAACGCTGCATCGTTCTTCAACTGGGCGAATCGCCTGATGCTGTCGCTCGGTGAGCCGGCCGCGCCGGAGAAGAAGTAGGGAAGGCGACTCTAGATTCCTCTCCAGCAAAGCTGGGGAGGCGCCTTCGTCTTACGCCAGGAACCAGTCGAGGATCGCGCCGTTCTCGTCGCGCGGATAGGTGTGCGAAAGGTCGGCGATCTCGCGATAGATCACCTTGGCGCCGGCCGCGCCGAGCGCCTGTTCGGCATCGCGCGCGAGCTGTGCCGGGAACATCCAGTCGCGGGCGCCGTGGACGATGTGGATCGGCAGGCCGCGCAGGCGGTCGGCGTCGGCCATGCCGAGCAGCAGAGGGTGGAACGCTGCGGCGATCGGCGCAAGGTGGGTGAACCGGCAATCGCCGCGCACGCCCAGCACGTAGGTGAAGGTGCCGCCGTCGCTCATGCCGGTGAGCAGTCGGCGCTCGGCGCCGAGATTCCAGCGCTTGCCGATCTGCTCGATCATGGCATCGATGTTCGGACCGTCGGTCGCAGGATCCATCAGCGACCAGGTCGAGCCGATCGCCGTCGGCGCCAGCAGGATCAGCTCGCGCGTGCGCGCTTCGCGCAGCCAGCTCCACAGGAAAGCGCCGCCGTTGCCGCTACCGCCGTGCAATGCCACCACCAAGGAATAGGCCCGCGATCCGTCGTAGGTCTCCGGCACGTAGAGCGAAAAGCCGCCGCGTGCGCCCGGCGTCTCGCCGCCATGCATGATGCCGACGTCCTTGGCATCGGGATCGGCCGCCGCCATGCGCTCGGCGAGGGACGTGTCGTGGCGCGCCGCGGTCTCGAGGAAGAACTGGCTGACCGGCTTCAGGAACGCCGCCATGGGATAGATCGACTGCGCCGCCTTGGCGTAGTGGCGCAGCGCCCGGTAGGCCGCGACGATAGGCTGTGGCTGCCCGGCGGCGGCGCGTAGGCCGGCGATGCCGGCCGCGGCGGCTTCGGCCGCCGGTTCCAGGCAGGTGCGCACCGCTTGCAGGCGCTCCGGCCAATCGATGGTGCGCGACCGGGCGAGTGCGGCGCCGATCGCCTCGTCGCGGCCGGCCATCGCTTCGATCAGTTGCGGCAGGGTGTCGGGGGCGAGGTGTCGCGCGGCGAACTCCAAGGCGTGCATTGCCTTCAGCGTCGCCGGCACGAGTTGGCTGACGACATCGACGGCGACCTCGGCTTCGCTGTCGGACACGCGCCCGCTAGTCCTTCAGCACCGCCGCCTCCAAGGGCGGCCGGCCGCGGATCATGTCGGCGGCCTTCTCGGCGATCATCAGTACCGAGGCGTTGAGATTGGCCGACGGCATGGTCGGCATGATCGAGGCGTCGACCACGCGCAGACCTTCCAGGCCGTGCACGCGCAATTGGTCGTCGACCACCGCCGTGGGATCGTTGGTCGGCGCCATGCGGCAAGAGCCCATGAGATGGAAGGTCGTGGTGCCACGCTGCTTGGCGGCGTCCAAAAGCTCGTCATCGCTCTGCACCTGCGGGCCGGGGAATTCCTCGCGGTCGTAGTACTTGCCGAGCGCCGGCGAGGAAAGCAGGCGGCGGGCGAGCTTCATGCCGGCCAGCAGCACGCGGCGGTCGCTTTCGGCCGTGAGGTAGTTCGGCTGAATGACCGGATGCTCGAACGGATCGGCCGAGCGGGCGCGCACCCAGCCGATGCTGTCGGGCCGTTGCTGCCACGAGGCGATGGTCATGCCGGGGAAGTCGTCGAGGGTCGACTGCACGCCCTCCTTGTAGCTCGCCGGCGTGAAGGTGAGCTGCAGGTCGTAGTTGTCGACCCGCTCGTCGGACTTCCAGAACACGTAGATCAGCGTCGGATTGAGCGACAGCAGCCCCTTGCGCGTGACGGCGTATTTCAGGACCTCGCGCACCAGCTTGAGCCCATGCGAGCGCTCGTTGATCGTCTCGGCATTCTTGACGCGGGCGACGAAGCGCGGCGCATAATGGTCGCGCAAATTCTCGCCGACGCCCGGCAGGTCGTGCTTGACCGCAATGCCGAGCGACTTGAGCAGCGATGCCGGGCCGATGCCCGAGACCTGCAGGAGTTGTGGCGAGTTCACCGCGCCGCCGCTCAGGATCACTTCCTTGGCCGCCCGCACCTCGACCGCCGCGCCGTCGCGGCCACCCTTGCGGTAGCGCACGCCCACCGCGCGCCTGCCGTCGAGCACGACCTCGGTGGCGTGCGCCTTGGTGCGCACCGTGAGATTGCGACGGCCCATGGCGGGATGCAGGTAGCCGCGTGCCGCGCTTTTGCGCAGGCCGTTCTGGACGATGCGCTGCACGTAGCTCACGCCCGCTTGCTGGGCGCCGTTGTAGTCGCGATTGCGCGGGATGCCCAACTGCACCGCGCCCTCGATGAAGGCCTCGCAGATCGGGTCGCGCCAATCGAGGTCGGTGATCGGCAGATTGCCGTCGCGGCCGCGGAAGGTGTCGTCGCCGTCGCCAATGCGCTGCTCGCTGCGCCGGAAGTAGGGCAGCACGTCGGCATAGCCCCAGCCGCGATTGCCGCGCTGCGCCCAGCCGTCGAAGTCCAGTCGTTGGCCGCGGTTGTAGATGTGGCCGTTGATCGAGCTCGAACCGCCCAGCGTCTTGCCGCGCGGTGCGGCGATCGCCCGCCCGCCGGTCCATTCGCTGGGCTCGGACTTGTAGAGCCAGTTCACCTTGGGGTCGACCAGGGTGTACATGAAGCCCGCCGGGATGTGGATGAAGGGATGCCAATCCCACGGCCCGGCTTCCAGCACGCAGACTGTGGTTTTCTCGTCCTCGCTCAGCCGCGCGGCCAGCACGCTGCCTGCCGATCCGGCACCGACGATCACGTAGTCGAAAGTATCCATGACGCCTAGCTATCGCAGGTCGGGCGGTCGGTCGAGGGCGGCGGTGGTTGCCGGCGTTCTCGATTCGTCTTGGCCGACCCTCAAATATCCGTGCGCGCTCATCTGCATGCCGCGCGGCTGCGTAGCGTCCTGGTACGACATGGAGATGTGGAGCGTAGAGTGACGATCGACAGGGAACGGCTGATCCGGCTGCTGCGGGTGACCGAGAGCGACAAGGACGCGGAGGTTCTGGTCGCCATTCGAAAGGCCAACGCTTTGCTGCGCGCAAACGGGACCGACTGGGCGGACATTGTCGTGAGGCCGAAGCCGGAAGCGGCGATGCCGCTTCGGGAGCAGACTGTGCGGCCGGTCGTGATACCCATGGGATACGAACGATCGGATGAAATGCGAACCGCCATTCGACGCGAATTCCCCATCACCCTGATATTCTTTCCGCTATGGATCGCGCTCGAGGTTCTGGCGGTCATCTGCCCCAACGTCTACTGGAACAGGAATGGCCGCGAAGTCGTCCTAGCCTCGTGGTCGCTGTGCGGACTTGGCCTGCTGACTTGGATGGCGACGGGGACTTATCTGCTCTTGATGGTTGGTAGCTGAGCCCTACCCGAGACCCGCGGCGGCCAGGACGACCGACGGCGATCGCGATTTCGACGATCGGGTCGTGCGTCTCGACTTTGCCGGCGCGGCCGGCTGGCCGAGGACTTTGCCTCCCCGAGCCTCCTGATTCCTCCCCAAGCAGTGGGGAGGAATCGATCGACATCAGCGCGCCGTACCGTCGGCCATCGTCACAGCAAGTCATACTGGTTGAAGATCGCCGCGAAGGCGAACGGCTGCTGGGCGATGCCGCTGCTGTCGGGCGAGGCGTAGTTGGCGCCGGCCGAATTGCCGTTGTCGCGCGCCACCGACCACATCGACAGAAGCGCCACGTCCGGATCGTTCGCCGCGTAGTCGACCAGCGCCTGGGCGTCGGCCAGGGTGAAGATCTCCGAGACGATGTCGTTGACGCCGATCATCGGCGTGATGCCGAGCTTGGCGTCGACGCCGATCGCCGCAAGCTGCTGCTGCGTCGCTTCCGAGGCCAGGATGGCGTTCAGCCCCATCTGGCCGTTGTTGTCGACCGCCTGGCCGTAATCCATCGCCATGATGTTGACGAGGTCGATCTGCACGCCGTTGGCCTTGGCGTTCAGCAGCAGGTTGAGTCCGTCCTGGGTGAGACCCGTCGGCAGCACCGGCAGAGTGAAGGAGACTTTGAGATCGGGATTGGCCGCCTGCAGGCCGGCGATCGCCTCGGCGCGCAGGTCGTTGGCCTGTCCATTGGGCAGTGCGCCCCCCTCGATGTCGAAGTCGATCGACGTGATGTCGTAGCGGTCGATCACCGACTGGTACTGCGCCTGCAGCTGCCCGACGCTGGTGGCGTTCAACGCCGCCTCGGTGCCGGCTGCGCCACCGAACGAGATGGTGATGTTGCCGCCGATCGCCTGGATCGCCTGGACGTGGTCGAGGATGGTCGAGCCGTTCGACAGGCCGTCGTCGTCGATGCCGCCCCAACCCTGCCAGCCGATGCCTTCGTTGGAGCTGAGAACGAAGGCGAGCGTGAAGTTCTTGATGCCCGACGTCTCGGAGATGCCCGAGAGGTCGGCCGCCACCGACATCGCCATGTCGATGTAGGGCGAGAACATGTGGCCGTCATCGGCGTCGGGCAGCGGCAAAGCGGTGTGCACCGCGAGCGGGCCGGACGGCGCCGACGATCCGGCCGCGTCGATCGCCGTCACCGTGAACTGGTAGTCGGTGTCCGGCGTGAGGCCGCCGACGCGGTAGCTGGTGCCGTTCGTGGTGGCGACTTGCTCGCCATCGACGAACACTGCGTAGCCGGTGACAAACCCTCCACCCGGCACGCTCGAGGCCTGCCAGCTCAGCAAGGCCGATGTGCCGGAGACGGCGCTGGCGGTCAGGCCGGTCGGAACGGTCGGCACGGCGCCGGGCGTGTCGTCCTCGCCCACGCCGTGGAGATGAATTGCCGAGGCGTTGAACAGGCCCGAGGCGACGAAGCCGAAGCTCGTCTCGGCATCGTGGGCCAGAGTGCCGTTCCACGCCGCCGGCCCGATCACGTAGCTGTTGCCGACATGGGAGACGATCTTGGCGTTCCAGATGTCGGTGATCTGATAGGGCATGTCGACCACGATCTGCCAGTTCGTGGTCGAGCCGCCGTCGTTGTGCACCGTGACGTTGCCGTTGAAGCCGCTGCTCCATGAATCGGCCAGCGCGAAGGTCGCTTCGAGATCGCCCGATGGCGGCGGTGGCGGCGGTGGAGGGGGAGGCGGCGGCGGCAAGGCGGTGTCGTCGTCGATGATCGTCGCCACGCCGGTGCCGTCGGCGATGGTGGCGCCCACGGGATTGCTCAGCACGACGCTGAACTGCTCGTTCGGCTCGTCGATCGCGTCCGGCGTGATGGTGATGGAGATGGTCTTGTGCTGCTCGCCGGGCGCGAAGCTCACGGTGCCGCTGCGTGCCGTGAAGTCGGCGCTGCCGGCGTCGCCCGCCACGGTATGGTAGTCGACCGTGACCGTCGTGGTCGCCGGCTGCGACAGCGAAATCACGAAGCTTGCCTGCGGGCCCGTGCCGGATGCTCCATCGCCGGGCACGTCGCTGTCGAAGTCGAACTGGATCGGCGAGAGATAGGCCATCTTGTTCTGGTTCACGCTTCGCCAGTCGTTGGCCAGGATGCCGCCGGTGTCGCCGGAGTTGGGATTCCACGACCAGAAGGTCCAGCTCGGGCCGTGCGTGCCGGCCGCCAGGTCGATCGTGCCGTTGTTGTCGAAGTCGCCCGCCAGATAGGACGTGATGGCTTCGAGCCACGGCGCATCCTTGGGATCGGTGAGGTTGGTGCCGAATTCGCCGATATAGACCGGCGCAATGCCTTCCTTGTAGATGTAGCCCCACATCTGGTCGAACTTGGCCGGCAGCCCGGCTGCGAAGTTGCTGCCCTGGAACCACGGTTGCGGCCATACCGAGTTGGGATAGTCGTGTGCCGAGTAGACGAGCTTGTCGGCGACATCGAGCTCGATCGGGCGATCGCGCACGCCCATCAGGTTGCCGCCCCACCAGTAGTTCTCGCCCTTATAGGAGGCGACGCCCTCGACGAAGATCAGCCAGTTGGGATTGACTTGGCCGATCGCGTTGCCCGCCAGTTCCGCCGCCGCCGCCCAGTCGGTCGGACCGCCGCCGCCCCACGTGCCGGCGTGGGGCTCGTTGTGCAGGTCGGCACCGATCACCGTCGGGTTGGCGGCATAGCGCTGCGCCAGCATCTGCCAATCGGCGATCCACTCGGCTTGGCTGTGCTGGGCGTCGTACCACAGGCCGTTGGGCGAGGCGCCCGGCCCGGAATCGTTGCGATGATGATCGAGAATGATCTTCAGTCCGACCTGGCCAGCATAGGACACGATCTTGTCCATGATCTGCATCGCCGACAGGCCCTGCAGGTCGGCGTTCTTGGCGAAATCGATGCCGTTGGGCTGGCTGGTGCTGTGGATCGTATCGTTGGAGAAAGGCAGCCGGATGGTGTTGAAGCCGAGCTCCACCATCTGGTCCATCATCTCCTTGTAACCCCGCGTCCACAGACCGTGCGGCGCGAGGTTCGACGATTCGAAGCCGAACCAGTTGACGCCGGCGATCTGCACCGAGTGACCGGCGGAATCGACGATCTGGTTGCCTGCGGTGCTGAACCAGCCCGGTGCGGCCGGTCCGCCGCCGGCGCCGCTCTCGGCGACCGACGTGTCGGAGATGCCGAGCGTGGGCAGTGTCGGCGGCGGCGGCGGTGCGACGTCGTCGTTGGTGATGGTGCCAGTCGCAGTGGCGCGGGCGAGCGTAGCTCCCGACGGCGCGCTCAGAACCACCGAGAAGCTCTCGTTGCTTTCGACCACGGCGTCGCCCATCGCCACGACCTGGATGGTCTTCTGCGTCTCGCCGGGCGCGAAGGTGAGAGTACCGGTGCGCGCGACGTAGTCGCTGCCGGCGATCGCCGTGCCGTCGGCGGTGGCGAAGGTTACCGACACAGGCATCGTGGCCGCGGCCGACAGGCTGACCGCGAAGCTTGCCTGGCCGGCGGCGCCGGCATCGCCCTCGACCATGGCGGCGTCGGCGATGCTGAGCGTCGGTGGCGGCGGCGGCGGCGCGACATCGTCGTTGGTGATGGTGCCGGTGGCGGTGGCACGCGCCAGCGTGGCGCCGCTCGGTGCGGTGAGCGCCAAAGTCAGTGTCTCGTTCGCCTCGATGGCGCTGTCGCCGGTGACCTGAACGCGTACCACCTTCGAGGTCTCACCGACGGCGAATGTGAGCGTGCCGCTTGCCGCCGTGTAGTCGTTGCCTGCGGTCGCCGTGCCGTTGCTCGTCGCGTAGGCGACTGTGATCGGACCGGTCGCCGCCGCCGACAGGCTGACGGTAAAGGCAAGCTCCTGCGTTCCGGCATTGCCTTCGACCACCGCGGCGTCAGCCACCGACAGGCTGGGCAGCGGCGGCGCTGGATCGCCTCCCACGGCCGCACCGTTGATCTTGAAGCCGGCGGCTGCCGTGCCGCCGCTGCCGGATGTCGCCTGGAAGCCGAACGATGCCGTCTTGCCGCTGTCGATCGTGCCGTTCCAGTCGGCGTTGCGCACCACGTAGTGGTTGCCGACATGGCTGACGATGGTGGCGTTCCAGATGTTGGTGATGGTGAACGACGCGTCGAATTCGACGGTCCAGCCGTTCAGTGCCGTGGCGCCTGCGCCGACATCCATCGAAGCCGTGAAGCCCGAGCCCCAGTTGCTGACCACGTGATAGCCGAGCGAGGAAGTCCCCGTGGTTGGTGGCGGTGGCGGCGCGACGTCGTTGTTGACGATCGTGCCACTCGCCTGGCCGCGGGCGATGGTGGCGCCCGCTGCGCCCGACAGATTCAAGGTGAAGGTTTCGTTGGTCTCTACCACGGTGTCGCCGAGGATCGGCACGGTGATGGTCTTGGTGGTTTCACCGGCGGCAAAGGTGAGCGTGCCCGAACGCGCGCTGTAGTCGCTGCCGGCGGCGGCGCTACCGTCGGCCGTGCCATAGGTTACCGTTACGGGTCCGCTCGCCGCCTGCGACAGCTTGACGGTGAAGGAAAGTTGGGCGCTGCCGCTGTCGCCTTCGCTGATCGAGGCGTCTTCGACGGTGAGCGCCGGCACGACGGGCGAAGGGGCGTCGGCCGTGCCGTTCAAGGTGAAGCCGGTCGCGCTGGTGCCACCGGCGCCGGGTGTCGCCTGGAAGCCGAAGCTTGCCTGGCCGTTGGCCGGCACGTCGGCGTTCCACGCGGCGTTCCGGATGATATAGTGGTTGCCGACTCGGCTGACGATCTCGGCGCCCCAGATGTTGGT
>VGCQ01000081.1 GCA_016870055.1 Alphaproteobacteria bacterium
AATCTGCGCATCGGCAAGCCCGACGCCACCCAGGCCGAGCTCGAGGAGGCGGCGCGGCTCGCCGAGGCGCACGATTTCATCCTCCGCCAGCCCAACGGCTACGAGACCCTGGTCGGCGAACGCGGTGCCACCCTGTCGGGCGGCGAGCGCCAGCGTCTGGCGATCGCCCGGGCTTTGCTCAAGAATCCGCCGATCCTGATCCTCGACGAGGCGACCAGCGCCCTCGACTCGGTGACTGAAGCGCGCATCCAGAAAGCGCTCAAGACGCTGATGCAGGGCCGCACCACCTTCGTCATCGCCCATCGGCTGTCGACCATCCGCGACGCCGACATGGTGGTGGTCTTCGAGCACGGCCGGGTGGTCGAGCAGGGCCGGTACCAGGATCTGCTCGACCGGGACGGCGCCTTCGCCCGGCTCGTCGCCACCCAGCAGGCTGGCATAGAATCTGCCTGATATCCCCTTGGCGGACGGGTGTCGTCCGCCTATGAGTCGAGCCATAGGGAACTTCACGAGGGGGCAAACGAACATGAGGAAATTCGCCAAGTGGCTCGGCGGCGCGGCGGCGGCCGCATTGGCGCTGGGCGGCCTGTCAGCGCAGGCCCAGACTCCGATCAAGTTCACCCTGGACTGGGTGTTCCAGGGCCCGACATCGCCGTTCCTGGTGGCGCTCGAGAAGGGCTACTACAAGGCCGAAGGTCTGGACGTCACCATGGACCCCGGCCAGGGCTCGGCCGGCGCCGTGCAGCGCGTCGCCACCGGCGCCTACCAGATCGGCTTTGCCGACGTGAACGCCACCATCGAATACAACGCCAAGAACCCCGGCAAGGAAGTGCTGTGCGTGTTCATGGTCTATGACTTTGCGCCGTTCGGCGTCTACGCCCTGAAGAAGAGCGGCATCAAGACGCCCAAGGACCTCGAGGGCAAGAAGCTCGGTGCGCCGGTGTTCGACGCCTCTTTCCGGCTGTTCCCGGCCTTCGCCAAGAAGAACGGCATCTCCAAGTGGGAGCACGTCAACCTCACGCCGCAGCTGCGCGAGCAGAGCCTGGTGCAGGGCACGGTCGACTTCATCTCGGGCCACTACTTCTCCTCGATGCTCGACCTCAAGGCGCGCGGCGTGGCCTTCGAGGACGTCGTCGCCATGCGCTATGTCGACTTCGGCATGGATGTCTACGGCAACGGCATCGTGATCTCGCCCGAGATCGCCAAGAACGAGAAGGCGGTGAAGGGCTTCATTGCCGCGACGGTCAAGGGCTGGAAAGACGTGATCGCCAATCCCCAGCTCGGCATCGCCGCCGCCAAGAAGCGCGATCCGCTGATCGACGAGAAGCTTGAGATGGAGCGCCTGCAGATTTCGCTGCAGACCAACATCCTGACGCCGTGGGTCAAGGCCAACGGCATGGGCGACGTCGATCCCGTCCGCTTCGCGCGCGCTGTCAAGGACGTGTCGGAGGCCTACGGCCTGTCGCCGGCGCCAGCCCCAGACAAGGTGTTCAGCAACGCCTTCCTGCCGCCCAAGGCCGACCGGATGATCGCCAAGTAGGATGGCCTTCGTCGAACTTACCGGCGTCAGTCTCACCTACCGGCTCGGCAAGGACAGCACGCTCGCCCTTGCCGACGCCACCCTGGCGATCGACAAGGACGAGTTCATCGCCGTTGTCGGCCCATCGGGCTGCGGCAAGTCGACCATCATGAAGCTGGTGACCGGATTGCTGCCCGCCTCGGGCGGCGAGGTCCGGGTCGACGGCAAGAAGGTGACCGGGCCGATCAAGGGCGTCGGCATGGCCTTTCAGAACCCGACGCTGATGCCCTGGCGCACCACCATGGACAACATCCTGCTGCCCATGGAGGTGGTCGAGCCGCACAAGCGCCGCTTCCGCAGCCGCCGCGCCGAGTATGTCGAGCGCGCCATGAAGCTCCTGCGCACCGTCGGGCTGGCCGACTTCGCCGACAAGTTCCCCTGGCAGCTCTCGGGCGGCATGCAGCAGCGCTCCAACCTCTGCCGCGCGCTGATCCACGAGCCCGAGCTCTTGATGCTCGACGAGCCGTTCGGCGCCCTCGACGCCTTCACGCGCGAGGAGCTGTGGGGCGTCATGCAGGCCTTGTGGATGGAGAAGCGCTTCACCGGCGTGCTGGTGACCCACGATCTGCGCGAGGCCACCTATCTCGCCGACACCGTCTACGTGATGAGCCGGCGGCCCGGCCGCATCGTGCTCAGCAAGAAGATCGACATCCCGCGGCCGCGCACGCTCGCCACCACCTTCGAGCCGCATTTCGTCGATCTCGTGCACGAGCTGCGCGATCGCATCCACCAGGAGCACGCATGACCGAGATGCAGCGCGAGGTGCTGAAGATCGCCATGCCATGGCTGTTCATGGCGGTCTTCCTCGTCGTCTGGGAGATCGCCTGCGTCGCCTGCCAGATCCCCGAGATCATCCTGCCGCGGCCGTCGCGCGTGTTCGAGGTGTTCGTGCAGCGCTTCGACATCCTGCTGCGCTTCTGCTGGGACACGCTGTGGACGACGCTGATCGGTTTCTTGATCGCGATCGCCGGCGGCCTGCTGCTCGGGCTGGCGATCGGCGCCTCGCCATTCGTCTATTCCGGCCTCTATCCGCTTTTGATCGCCTTCAACGCTATTCCCAAGGTGGCGATCGTGCCGATCCTGATGATCTGGGTCGGTGTCGGCGCGCTGCCGGCGGTCATCACCGCCTTCGTGATCAGCTTCTTTCCCATCGTGGTCAACGTCGCCACCGGCCTCGCCACCATAGAGCCCGAGATGCGCGACGTGCTGCGCAGCCTCGGCGCGACGCGCACCGAGATCCTGACCAAGGTCGGCATCCCGCGCGCCATGCCCTACCTCTTCGCCAGCCTCAAGGTGGCGATCACGCTGGCCTTCATCGGCTCGGTGATCTCCGAGACGGTCGGCGGCAATCGCGGCGTAGGCTTTCTCATGCTGTCGGCGAGCGCCCGCAACGACGCGCCGACCACCTTCGCCGGCCTGTTCGCCATCGCCATCATGGGTGTGGCGATGTACGCGGTCTGCGCCCTGGTCGAGAAGCGCATGACGCGCTGGGCGTTCCGCGGCGAGATCGTCACTTGAAACGGCCTTTCGAGGCCGCGATCAGTCCTGTCGTGTCGTCGTGACGAGCTTACGTCGCTCGTACAACGCGAGAAGCTTGCGGCGAACGTCCTCGAAGAGGTCTGCGGGCAGGCTGCCGTAGGCGAAGCGCGCCGACGCATGGGGGATCGGTCGCAGATCGGGGCCAGGCCATCGGAAACGGTTGACTTCGCTGACGACGATCCATGACGCCGACGAGTCGAGCCCGAGGTGGCGTTTTACGTGATCCGGCATGGCGACGGCATTCAGTCCCGCCTCCGCATCAGCCCTTCAGGTCGGTCGTTCGGTATTGTCGGGATTTGGGAATGCGTGCTTTGCGAATGGCCGCGATGGTCTCGTCGCCTATTTCTTCGACAGAGAGGGTCTGTCGATCGAGTCGCCGAAGGCGCTCGTACTCTTCCGCCGCGATGATCACGACCGATGGGCGCCCGTGATGAGTGACGGTCAATGGCCGCCGGAGTGCCGCATCTCGGTAGTAGCCGAAGTTCTTCTGAACAGAGGCCGCCGTCGCTCGACGATTGGCCATGCGCTTCTCTTTGGTCGCGCCACTCGAAGATTTTTGCGTACAATATGGAAACATCGCAATCGTCGATGCCGCAGCTACGGCCGGCCGGCCGGGCGCAAATCGGCCAGCAACGGCATCGCCTCGGCGGCGAAGCGCTCGATCTCGGCGAAGCGTTCCTCGTAGGGGCCGACGAAGTCGAGGATGACGTGACGGGCGCCGGCGGCGTGGAAGCGGCGGATCGTCTCGACCACTTCGGTCGGCCGGCCGAGCGCGCAGTAACGCTGGGCGGCGCGGCGGAAGTCCATGGCGTAGCGCGTGCTGAGCGTCGCGGTGGCGGCTTCGAGGGCCGCCTCGTAGCTGCGATCGACGCGGGTGAACAGGAGATGGGCGGAGGCGAAGCCGCGCTCGAAGACGCGACCGTGCGCGGCGGCCGCCGCGGCGATCTTGGTCAGGCCCTGGCGGAACATGTCGGGCGTCACGACGTAGGACATCCAGCCGTCGGTCATGCGTGCGACGCGCTCGAGGGCCGCGTCGGAACGGCCACCGGCCCAGATCGGCGGGCCGCCGGCCTGACGCGGCGGCGGCTGCATGGTGATGTCGGCGAAGTCGAAGAAGCGGCCGGCGTGGCTGGCCGGCTGGCCACTCCACAGCTTGCGCAGCACGGCGAGGCTTTCGCTCAGCCTCGCTCCGCGCTCGGCCAGCGGCACGCCGCAGGCCTCGTACTCCTTGGGGAACTCGCCGCCGACGCCGACGCCGAACACGAAGCGGCCTTCGGTCAGGTGATCGAGGGTCGAGACCTGCTTGGCGACGGGCGTCGGATGGCGCAGCGGCAGGAGATAGACCGCCGTGCCGAGCATCAGGCGTCGGCTGACCACGGCGGCCTGGGCGAGTTGCAGGAACGGGTCGAGAATCGGCAGGGCGAACGAGACATGATCGCCCACCCAAAGCGAATCGTAGCCGCACCGATCGATCAGTCCGACCAGGCGGCAGAGCTCGTCGATCTCGGGCTGCCACGGCCCGACGCCCGGCTCGGTGCGACGATGGATGGTCTGCACGCCGAGGTGCAGGCGGTCGTCCAACGGCAGGTCCATGATCTTCCCGTTCCCCTTTCGGATCGGCGAGTATGACAAGTCAGGCCGTCGCGAAGAAGCTTTCCGGGTCGTCGATCTCGATCAGCCGTCCTTTGCGGATCTCGAGGAAGCGCGTGGCGACGGTGCGCGTGAAGTAGCGGTCGTGGCTGACGAACAGGCAGGAGACGTCGCTGCGCTCGAGCTGCTCCTCGAGATCCTCCTGGCCCTCGACGTCGAGATGGTTGGTCGGCTCGTCCAACAGATAGAGATTGGGTCGCAGCAGTTTCATCTTGAGGAACACCAGCCGCGCGCGCTCGCCGTGGCTCAGGATCGCGATCGGCTCGCCGAGCTTGGCGAAGGGGAAGCCGGCGGGAGCCAGATGCCGAATGGCGTCCTGCTCGCCGACGCCGGGTGCTTCCATGACATGGTCCAGGATCGACTGGTCGAGCGGCAGGTCGTGCATGGTCTGGTCGAAATAGACCAGACGACAGGCGGGATTGAAGCGGATCGGCGAGAGGCTGTCGTAGTGCTCGCGCTCGGGATCGAAGGCGCGGGCGAGCGCGGCGAGCAGGGTCGACTTGCCGGCGCCGTTGGCGCCCAGGATCGCGACCTTGTCGCCGGTGGCGATCGCCAGCCGGTCGATCGCCAAGAGCTTGCGTCCATCGCCGGACGCCGAGACCGTGAGGTCGGCGAGCCGCAACGCGATGCGGGCGTCGATCTCGCCTTCGGCCAGTTCCAATCGCCGCTCGCGCGCCACATAGGTCTTGGTGCGTTCCTTCTCGATGCGGGCGATGCGCGTCTCGACAGCGCCCTTGCGCCGGTTGAGATCGGGATTCTTGACCGCCCAGGCCTTGTAGCGCGCCGCCGCCTGCTCCAGCCGGCGGATTTCGATGTCCTCCAGCCGCGCGCGGGCGGCGGCGGCGGCGTCGGGGCGCAGCAGCTCCTCGCGCGCCAGGCTGAAGCGCGTCTTGAAGGCGTGCATGCCGTCGCGGCGCAGGAACAGGGTCCGCTCGGTCACACGATCGAGGAAGGCCCGGTCGTGGCTCACGATCAGCATAGGCACCGTGAAGTCGACGGTGAGCCAACGTTCCAGGGTGTTGATGTTGCCGAGGTCGAGATGATTGGTCGGCTCGTCGAGGATCAGGATGTCGGGTTCCTCGAGGCGGGCTGCCGCCGCGATCAGCAGCAATCGCTGCCAGCCGCCCGACAAGGTGTCGAAGCGGCAATCGAGGATCGCGGGCTCGACGCCGATCTCCTCGAGCAACATGTCGACGCGCCACCAATCGTCGGCCTGGCCGCCCCCGGCGAGCGAGCGGCCGAGCACGTCGCGAACGCTCGACGGAGCGAGCGATGGCGGCACGTCCTGCGGCACGCTGCCGGTGCGCAACCCGCGCGAACGGATCACCTGGCCGCCGTTCAGCTCGAGCTCGCCGGCGAGGCATTTCAGCAGGGTCGACTTGCCGCAGCCGTTCTCGCCGACCAGTGCGGTGCGCGCCCCGTCGAGCAGGAAGCTGATGCCGCGGAACACGGCGGCCGAGCCGTAGAAGAAGGAGGCCCGCTCCATGCCGAGCACGGCCTGCCGGGTTGCCATGGTCGATCCCCGAAATCAGGCGACCACTACGCCATCCCGGGCAAGAAGGCGACCGGCTTTGACCACCAGCTTGCGTCGTGGCCGGGCGGCGACCGCTTCGGCGAGCGTTTCGGCTTCGACCACGACGAAATCCGCCGGCCCGCCGACCGCAATGCCGTAGTCGGTGATGCCCAGCACGTCGGCAGCGGCGCGCGTTGCCATGTCGAAGGTGAACGCCAGCTCCTGGTCGTGCCGGAAGTTGGCTCGGTAGGCGATCGTCATGGCGCGCTCGAGCATGTCGCCGTTGCCGAACGGCGACCAGGCATCGCGGACGTTGTCGGACCCGCCGAACAGCCGCACGCCGTGCTCGCGCAAGAGCTTCAGCGGCGGCAGGGGCGCGCCGCCCGGGCCGTGGCTCATGATCGCCACGCCGGCCTCGGCCAGGCGGTCGGCGGTGCGTGCCGCGACGCCGGTCGGCACCGAGCCCAGGGCAAAGGCATGGCTGATCGCCACCTTGTCCTGCAGCCCCGCGGCCTCGGTGCGGCCAGCGATGGCGTTGATCTGCGCGATGCCGGCTTCACCCAAATCGTGCAAGTGGATGTCGACGCCGACGCCGCGGCGCTCGGCGATGGCGAAGATCGCATCGAGATGGCCGTCGAGATCGCCATCGATGCCGATCGGATCGAGGCCGCCCAGAAGATCGGCGCCTTCGGCGATGGCGGCGTCGAGCAGGGCGGCCGTGCCCGGCGAGCGTAGGACGCCGCTTTGCGGGAAGGCCACGATCTGGATGGTGACCAGGTCCTGGAAGAGCTGACGCACCTTCAGGATCTCGTGGAGGTTCCGGAGACCGAGCTGGTCGTCGATGTCGACGTGGCTGCGCATGTGCAGCGTGCCGCTCGCCATCACCTGGCGCACCAGGTTGGCGCCGGTTTCCGATTCTGGGACGGTGCGCGCCGCGCGCACGCGGCGTTCGGCCTCGATGCGGTCGGCGACGCGGCCGCCCGTCGCCTGGTTGGGCAGCCAGGGCAGGCCGAGCAGTGTTTTGTCGAGATGGATATGGCCGTCGACCAGCGGCGGCAGGACGAGGGCGCCGTCGAGATCGAGGTCACCTTCGTTCGAGGCCGGGAGGAGGGCGGCGATCCGGCCTCCCGCGACCTCGATGTCGTGCCGACGGCCGTCGGCCAGTCGGGCGTTGGCGAACCGCATGCCGCTACTTGTCGGCGATGGCGCCCGCCTCCTTGCGGGTCTGTGCGACGGCGGCGCGGGCGGCGGTGGACATCAGGCTCGAGTCGTTGGCGATGGTGACGAACTGGAAGCCCTTGGCGATCATCTTCGCGGCATAGGAGGCCGTGGTGTTGTGGATGCCGGCGAACAGCTTGCGCTCCTTCACCGCCGCCACGAGCTTGTCGTAGATCGCCAGCACCTGCGGCTCGTCGCGGTCGAGCTTGGGCACCAGCCCCAGCGACAGGCCGAGGTCGCTCGGTCCGATATAGATGCCGCTGATGCCCGGCACGTCGAGAATGGCGTCGATATTGTCGATCGCCTCCTGGGTCTCGATCATCGGGATGACCAGCACTTCGTCGTTGGCGATCGACTGGTACGGAGTCGCCGAGCCGTAGGCGCCGGCGCGGATCGGGCCGTTGCTGCGCTTGCCCTTGGGTGGATAGAGGCAGTAGGAGACCAGCGCCTTGGCTTCGGCAGCGGTGTTGATCATCGGGCAGATCACGCCCCAGGCGCCGCCGTCCAGGACCTTGCCGACGATGCCGGGCTCGTTCCATGGCACGCGCACCAGGGGGGTCACCGGATGCTTGTCCATCGCCTGGAAGCATTGGACCATCGACTGGTAGTCCTGCACGCCGTGCTGCATGTCGACGGTGACGCTGTCCCAGCCGCACTGCGCCATGATTTCGGCCGAGAAGCCGCTCGGGATGGCGAGCCAGGCGTTGACGCAGGCCTTGCCCGCCAGCAGGCGCTTTTTCAGCATGTTCGACATGTCGGCATTTCCTCTGTGAGCGTGGGCGAAGACGGCCGGATCATAGGCACGGCAAGCCCGGGGCACCACGGAGCCCTGCCGCTGTGCGGGCGGCTGCGGCTCAGCCTTTGACGGCGCCCGCCGCCAGGCCCTCGACGATGTACTTCTGCAGCAGCGCGACCAGGATCACGGTCGGCGCCAGCGCCAAGAGGCAGATCGCCATCATCAAATTGAAGAACACGTGGACGTCGCCGACCAGGCTCGCGATCACCACCGGCAAGGTCATGAAGGCGGGCCGTGCGTTCAGGATCAGCGGGATCAGAAGCTCGTGCCAGGACACGATGAACATGATGACGCCGCAGGCCGCCAGCGCCGGCGTGGCGAGCGGCAGGACGATCTTCACGAAGGCGCCGAGCCGCGTGCAGCCGTCGATGCGCGCCGCTTCCTCGAGATCGGTCGGGATGGTGTCGAAGTAGGGCGCCAGGATCAGGATGGCGTAGGGCAGCAGGAAGCCGGTCTCGGCGATGATGACGCCGGTCAGCGAATTGAGCTGACCCATCGCGCGCATCACGACGTAGAGCGGAATCATGAGCACGATCACCGGCACGAAGCGCGCCACGATGTTGGCCTGCAGGAGGAACAGGGTCCATCGATAGCGCTGGCGGGCGATGGTGTAGGCCGACAGCGAACCGAACAGCAGCGTCAGGAAGGTCACCGAGACCGCCACGATCGTCGAGTTGGCAAGGGCGGTGTAGAAGCTCTTGATGTTGTCGGGCAGGTAGGTGACCTGCTCGAAAATGCGGCCCTTCTGTTCGCCCCTGCTCAGGATGACCGCGAAATTGTCGAACGTGACCTCGAGCGGCAGGAGACGCCGCGTGTCGGCCTGCAACGTTTTCTCCGACTGGATGGCGCCGATGAACACGGCGGCGACCGGCAGCAGGATGAAGACGATCACCATCAGGTTGGCGAAATGCAGCAGCAGCCGCTCGGCGGGTGTCTTCTTGAACATCAGAGCGTCACCCGGCGGTAGACGAAGCGCAGGTAGACCAGGGCGATCGCCGCCACCATCAAGGTGAGGATGAAGGCGGAGGCCGAGCCCATGCCGAAATTGTTGGGTGGCGAGAAGGTGATCTTGTAGCTGTACCAGGCGGCGACCCAGGTGGCGTCGCCCGGCCCGCCCTGGGTGATGGCGAGGATCTCCTCGAACACCGCGAAGGCGAAGGCGGTGCGCAGGATCAGGATGACGGCGATGATCTGCTGCAGCATCGGCCAGGTGATGCGTCGGAAGCGGTGCCAGGCATTGGCGCCGTCGATCGCCGCCTGCTCGTAGAGCTCGCGCGGAATGCCCTGCAGGGCGGCGTGCACCAGGATGATGGCGAAGGGCAGCGTCCGCCAGATGTAGGGAACGGTGACGGCGTAGAGCGCGGTGTCGGGATTGCCCGCCCAGTTGACCGGATTGTCGATCAGGCCGAGCGAGAACAGGATGCGGTTCAGGAAGCCGAACTGGAAGCTGTAGAGGAACGCCCAGATCAGGCCGTTGCAGATCGGCGGGATGGCGTAGGGCAGCAGGATCAGCACGCGCGTGATGCGCGAGGTCCAGATGCCGGCCTGGTTGATCAGCAGCGCGATGGCGATCGCCAGCACGACCTCGCTGCCGACCGTGATGAACGTGAAGATCAGCGTTTTCTTGGTGGCGACCCAGAACAGCGGGTCCTCCAGCACGCGGCCGTAGTTCTCCCAGCCCGTGAACGGGAACTCGCCGCGCCGCAACTGCGCCAAGCCGACACGATGGACCGACAGGTAGGCGGCATAGGCCACCGGGTAAGCGAGGACCAGGCCGAGAAAGACCAGCGTCGGCAGGTTCATGGCCAGCGCGAAGCGCCCGGCCGACATCTCGCGCCGGAACCAGGGCCCGCGGCGGGCCCTGGACCTCGTCATCCCCTCGGCTCGGGTCGTCAGGGCGTCAGACCTTGCGCTTGGCGTCGGCGATGCCTTTGATCAGGTTGTCGCAGCAGACATCGGCGGTGATCTGGCCGGTCAGGCACTTCTGGACCTCGATGTTGAGCTGATCGGTCCACGGGAAATGCCACGGCTGATAGACCGACGAGCAGACCTCGCCGATATAGGCCGCCTTGTCCCAGATGCCGAGGATCGCCGGCACGTCGCCCCACGGCGCCCAGCCTTGCTTGACGGCGTCGCTGGTCATCACCGAGGTGTAGCCCGAGCCCAGCATGGCATCCTTGGCGAGGTTGACGGCCTGCGTGTAGTTGCCGTCCTTGGTCTTGCCGCCGAGATACTGCAAGAGCTTCCAACCCCATTCCTTGTCGCGCGTCGCCGTCGTCAGGAAGTAGACATGGGTGACGCCGATCGTCTTGCCGTCGCCCGGCGAGCCCAGCACCTTGACCTTGCCGGCGATCGGCGACTGCGCCGGATCGTTGCAGACATTCAGCCCGTAATGGTCGTTGGGGCCGCGATAGAGGTTCTTGCCGGCGCCGAACGCCTTGGCCGAAGTCGTGAATTGGACTTTCAGCGATTCGGGATCGGCGATGTCGAGGCCCTTCTCGAAAGTGTTGGCCCACCATTTCAAGGTCTCGCGGGCGATCGAGCCCGGGCCGAGCTGGTGGTTGCCCTGCCTGTCGAAAAAGGTGCCGCCCTTGTTCCAGGTCATCTGGTACCAGGTACCCGGCAACTGCTCGAGGCCGACGCCCGCCACCCACAGCACGGGATAGCGCGACACGCCGTCCTTCTTGGCCTTGACGCAGTGCTCGATGAACTCGTCGTAGGTCGAGAACGGCTTGTCGATCTTCAGCTTCTCCAGCATGTCGGCGTAGTAGTTCCACACCCACACCGCCGAGAAGTAAGGCAGGCCCATGGTCTTGCCGCCGACCGTCGCCACCTGCTTGGTGAAAGGCGTAAAGTCCTTGATGTAGTCGGCGGCGCCAGGCAGGCCGTCGATCGGCTCGACCAGCCCTTGGCTCACGAAGTTGGGGAACGAGAAAGGCGAGGACTGCGACACGTCGATCTTCTCGCCCGCCGCGAACATGGTGGTGAGCTTGGTCGGATGGTCGTTGAACGACGAGATCGTCGAATCGACCTTGACGCCCCAGTCGGCCTCGAACTGCTTGGCGATGCGCGTGTAGATATCGCCATAGGTCCAGACCACGAAATTGACCCGGTCGACCTTGCTCCTCGGGGCTACGCTCCATGGCCCCGCCGACTGGCCGAAAGCGCTGCCGGACAGGCCGGCCATGCCGAGGCCCGCCGCAGCTCCCAGGACACGACGCCGACTCAACTCCCATTTACGGATCAGGTCATCGCTCATGCCGTAGCCCCCCTCGAGCACTGCTGATCGGTAAGCCTAGCACCGGGCTGGCAGCGGACCTTGGGACGGGCCAGGAAAAAACCTAGGGGGTGGATTGCGCTGGCCGATCCCATTACAGGCAGGGCCATGACGTTGCTGTCACTTCGGGCCGGTCGGCTCGCCCTCGATCTCGCGCCGCAAGCCGGCGGCTCGATCGCGGGACTGTCCGTCGATGGCGTCGGCGAGGTCTTGCGACCGATGACGGTGGAGGCGGCTGCTTCGCAGTGCGGCAGCGAGGCCGCCTGCTATCCCCTGGTGCCGTTCTCCAACCGCATCGCCGAGGGGCGCCTCGCTTTCGACGGGCAGGAACGTCGGCTCGCGGCCAACTGGCCGGGCCAGCGCCATCCCATGCACGGCGAGGGCTGGGCGCGGTCCTGGCGTGTCGCCCGTCGCGGCGGCGATGTCGCCGAACTGATCCACGAACACGATGGCGTCACAGGCTGGCCGTTCCGCTACAGGGCGCGTCAGACGTTCCAGCTTGCCGACGACGCCCTGTCGGTCGGCATGATGCTGGAGAATCTCGAACCCCGCGTGGTGCCGGGAGGTATCGGCCTGCACCCATTCTTCGTACGCGACGACGACACTGAACTTGCCTTCCAGGCCGCGAGTGTCTGGCTGGCCGATGCCGAGCTGTTGCCGACCGAGCGCGCCGCCGTGCCGTCCCGTTGGGACTATGCGGCGCCTCGGAGAGTCCAATCCGGCCTCGACAACTGCTTCGAGGGCTGGGACGGAAGCGCCTCGATTGTCTGGCCGCGTCGCGGGCTTCGGCTCACACTGCAGGCATCGCTGCCGTTCCGCCACCTGGTGGTCTACACGCCGCCCGACCGTCCATACTTCTGCGTCGAGCCGGTCAGCCATGCCAACGGCAAGGTCGGTGAAGCGCTTCTCGCACCGGGTGCCGCGCTTGCCGGTGACGTCGTCTTCCGTCTCTCTGCTCTGTGAGGATCCATGCCGCTCTTTGCCTCTTATCCCAGCTTGAAGGATCGCGCCGTGTTCGTGTCGGGTGGCGGGTCGGGCATCGGCGCTTCGATCGTCGAGCATTTCGCCGAGCAGGGCGCGCGCGTGGCTTTCGTCGACCTCGATGAAGCCAGCTCGAAGGCGTTGGCGCAGAAGATCGCCGCCGCCGGCCGTCCCGCGCCGCAGTTCGCCCATTGCGATGTCCGCGACGTCGCCGCTTACCAGACCACTATCGCCAATCTCGCCGAGCGCTTGGGACCGTTCACCGTGCTGGTCAACAATGCGGCGCGCGACGACCGCCACACGATCGATCAAGTCACCGCCGACTACTGGGACGAGCGCATCGCAGTCAATCTGCGCCATCACTATTTCGCCATCCAGTCGGTGGCGCCTGGCATGAAGAAGGCGGGCGGCGGCTCGATCGTCAATTTCAGTTCGGTGAGCTATCACGCCATGACACCCAAACTGTCGGTCTACCAAGCAGCCAAGGCGGCTGTGGTGGGCATGACGCGCGGCCTGGC
Source organism: Alphaproteobacteria bacterium (assembly GCA_016870055.1). Lineage (GTDB taxonomy): Bacteria > Pseudomonadota > Alphaproteobacteria > Reyranellales > Reyranellaceae > Reyranella. The sequence continues at coordinate 13,072 of VGCQ01000081.1, forward strand.
GCGCGACCTCGGCGGCGACAAGATCCGCCTGAACATCGTGACGCCGGGCTGGATCATGACCCAGCGCCAGATCGATCTTTGGCTGACGCCGGAAGGCGAGGCCGATCTGATGAAGGTTCAGTGCCTCAAGGAGAAGGTCTATCCGCCCGACATCGCGCGCATGGTGCTGTGGCTCGCTTCGGACGACAGTCGCCTGGTGACCGGCCAGAACTTCGTGGTCGATGGAGGCCGGATGTGAGCCCCGCCGAGCTGCCGTCGCGTGCTGGACGCCTCGTTTGGCACGTCATCGCCCACCTGCTGCCGCCGACGCTGTACTTCTTCGTCGCCTTCAACCTGATCGTCTTCACGACCAATCTCCTGGCGCACGACTACTGGTTCAAGCTGTCGGCTGCACTCCTGGCCACCACCACGGCGCTGATCGTCGGCAAGGCGGTGCTGGTCGCCGATAAGATCAGATGGATCGATCGCTTCCAAGGCGCGCCGCTGATCCAGCCGATCCTGTACAAGACTCTCTTCTACACCGCGGTCACACTGCTGGTGCGGATGCTCGAGCGCTTCATCCATCTTCTGGTCGACGACCGCGGCTTTACCACCGCTTGGCATGCCTTTCTGCTGGACTTCACTTGGCGGCACTTCATCGCGGTGCAGATCTGGCTGTTCGTCTGTTTCCTGATCTACGTCACCGCCACCGAGCTCAGTGCGCTCCTGGGCGAAGGCCAGCTCTTCCGCTTGTTCTTCCGCCACCGATCGAGCCAGCATCGCCTGACGCGCCGACGCCACGTGCGCGCCTTGATGGAGCTCAGTCAGCTTGCCGAGACGACACCGCGCGAGCGGCTTCTCGATCCCGCGACCCCTCAGGGTCGGCAGCTGGTGACCATCGTCGATGCCCTTCGCCAGAAGCCGGCCTGAGCGCGCCGCGCATGGCCGTCGACCGCACCTGGCAGCGCATCTCCTGGCTCATCCTGGGAATCGGCGGACTGCTGCTGCTGGGCGGCTTGGCGTTGGGCTGGGGCAGCCTGCGGCATGTTCTCCATGCCGATCGTGCCGACGGTGAGGTGATCGAGCTCCGTCCCGAGGGCGATATGCATGCGCCGGTGGTCCGCTTCCGCCTGGCCAACGGCGAAGTCCGCGAGGGCAAGGATCTCGGCAGCGGCGCCCCGGAATACGCCATCGGCGATCGTGTCACCGTGCTCTATATGCCCGAAGACCCTGACGACTTCCGCATCGACAGCTTCGCGCGACTATGGTTTGGGCCGATCGCCCTCGCGTTGTTCGCCGGTTTCTGGCTGATCTTCGGCGGCATCGCCTGGGGCTTGGCTTACGGGGTCGACCTTGCCGTGCTGGGCGAGAACGCGTTCGCCGCGATCGCG
>VGCQ01000082.1 GCA_016870055.1 Alphaproteobacteria bacterium
TCCCTCCGGTTTCGCCGAGGAATCGAATCATGCTTCTCAGCCCAAAGGAATCCCCTCCGACTCTCGTTTCGGGGAAAGTGCTCTAGCCGACGCCGCGCAGTGCGAAGCGGCCGACCGACACCAGGCGGTTGCGCTCCGCGGCTGGCAGGGCATCGGCAAAGGTCGAGGAGACCAGCACCGGCCGGTCGACCGAGCGGCACATCGAGGCGATGCGGCTGGTCTCGTTGACGGCCGGGCCGACGACGGTGAAGTCGAGCCGATCGACGCTGCCGATGTTGCCATAAAAGACCTCGCCGACATGCAACCCGACATAGACGGAGGTCACCGGCCGTTCCTCGGCCCGTCGCCGCTCGTTCAGCGCGCGCACCCGATCGCGGGCGTTCGCTTCGGCCGCGAGCGCGCGCCGGCAGGCCTCGGACGGATCGTCGGCGCGGAACAGCGCCAGCGTGCCGTCGCCGATCAGCTTCAGGACGTCGCCGCCGGCCTCCTGGATCGACGTGACGATCGCCTCGGCATAGTCGTTCAGGAGCGGGATGATCTCGCTGGGCGGCGCGGTGTCGGTGATGGCGGTGTAGCCGCGCAGGTCGGAGAACCACAGAGCCGCTTCGATGCGATCGGCGACGCCGCGCCGGATGCGGCCCTCCAGCACGCGCCGCCCGGCGTCGCGACCGAGATAGACGCCGACCAAGGTCCCCGAGACGCCCGCCAGCGCCGCGCTCTTGATGGCGAGCGCCAGGGCCGGCACGAGGCGGCGCAGCGCGGCGGCGCCCGCCTCGCCGAACCCCGCAGGATGGCGGGTCGCCCAGGTCGAGTAGACGCAGTCCATGTCGCCGATCGCGGCACTGCCGGCGAAGCGATGCACGAAGACGACGTAGTCGGTATAACCGAGGTCCTTCACTTCCTGAATGACGGCAAAGTCGGCCGGCTCGCCAAGCCCGACGCGCCGCCGCAGCTCTTCGCCGCCGGTCTGCAACAGGTGATAGAACGGGCTGCGCTGCCACGACACCGCGGCATCTCCCTGGTCGCTGCGGCCATACTGCACTTCCGGCCTCTCCTCGACCGCATCGTTGCGCCAGCGGAACACCGTCCCTTCGTGCACCGGATGCAGCGTGTCGATGAAGGCGAGGGCGCGGGTGAGCGGCAGCCCGGCCGCATTGCACATTTCGCAAAACCCGCGCAGCAGCTCGGTCTCCGGCAGGCCGTCGAGGCCGCGGCGGACGATCCAGTCGACGATGCGGTCAATGGCGTGGGGTTGCATGGCCGCTATATGGGGCGGAGCCCCGGGACAGTCGAGCCTACCGGCCGAAGCCCTGGGACTTGCCCAAAGCCGACGTCTGGCCTTCCATTGCCGTCACCACGCTTCCGTTCCGGAGAATGCACATGACCGATCTGCCGACCTGCCTGCTGATCGTGACCGCCGAGGTCGATGCCGCCGTCGAGGCCGACTGGAACCGCTGGTACGACGACGTGCACCTGCCCGATGCGCTGGCCTGTCCCGGCGTGCTGCGCGGCCGGCGCTATCTCACATCGGGTGAGATATCCGAAAGCGACCGTGGTCAGGGCCGGCGGACCAAGACCAAGCTCTACACCACGGTCTACGAGCTCGCCTCACCCGCTGCGGTCGAGACCAAGGAATTCGCCGCCATGCGCGGCTGGGCCCGCTTCGCGCCGCATGTGCGCTCGCAGACCCGGGTCGTGACGGCGCTGCCTCAGGCCGGCACGCAGTAGCCGTCGCGGCGCGGATCGCAGCCACCGGTGAAGGTGCCGTCCTTCAGCGCCACGGCGTGCATGCCGCCCACCTTCATGGTCCAGTCCGGTCCCGAGGTGAGATCGTGGCCACGGCCGCGCAGCTCCTCGTGCACCTTGGCATCGACGCGCGATTCCAGGAGCACGTCGCGGCCGTCGGTCAGCCGCGCCCGCGGCGCTTCGATCGCCGCTTGCAGCGGCAGGCCGAAATCGACGTAGTGCACCATGGCCTGCGCCTGGGTCTGTAGGATGCCGTAGCTGCCCGGCGTGCCCAACGCCAGCACCGGCCGGTCGTTCTCGGTGACGATCGAGGGCGCGACGCAGATCGGCATGGCGTCGCCACGCTTGACGCGATTGGGGCTCGCGGGCGTGACGTCGGCCCAATACAGGAAATTGTTGAGGCAAACGCCGGTGCCCGGGACGACGACGCCCGAGCCGAAGACGCTGCCGAGACTTTGGGTCACGCACACCATGTTGCCGTGCTGGTCGGCGATCGAGAACGAGGTCGTATGGCCTTCATTGGCCGGTGGCGTCCATTGCTCGGTCGGCCCGACCACCGGTTTCTTGTCGCGCACCCGCGCCCGCAGTCCTTCGACATGACCGTCCGACAGCAGCTCGGCGAGCTTCTGGCGCGACGGCACGCCATGGGCGATGCGCACGCCGGCGGCGATGCGGATGGCGCGCAGCACGGTGTCGATATGGTCGGCGCCGTTGCGCGCCATCTTGCCGAGATCGAAGCCTTCGAGGATGCGCATGGTGAGCAGGTACTGGAACGCCTCGCAGGGCGGCGGCGGAACATGGATGGTGCGACCGCGGTAGCTCGCGGCAATCGGGTCGACCCATTCGGCCTTGGCGTCCTTCAGGTCGTCGAGGGTGAGGCAGCCGCCCAGCTCGGCCAGCCGGTCGACCAGCTTCTTGCCCAGCGCACCGCCATAGAGCAGTGCCGGACCTTCGCTGGCCAGCGCTTCGAGCGTCTTGGCGAGATCGGGTTGGCGCAACACCGCGCCTATCGCCGGCCGGCCGCCCTCGATGCCGTCGAGGTAGGTGCGCGACCATTCGGGATAGAGCTTGGTCTGGCCGCGTAGCTCGGGTGTGGCGCCGCCGATCTCCTCGACGTTGAATTCGATCAGCCCGAAACCGTCGCGCGCGACGGCGACGGCCGAGGCAAACAGCTCCGGCAGCTTCTTGCTGCCGTAGGCGCTCACCATCTCGCACCAGCCCAAGAGGTTGCCCGGTGCACCGACAGGGATCGGCCCGCGCAGGATCTGTTCGCGGCTGCTCAACTTGTCGAGCGGGAACTGGCGCGGGATGCGGCCCATGAAGTTGAGCGAGCGCACGCGCCGTTCGGAGGCGACGTAGCAGGTCGCCATGCCCTGACCGGCGAGGCCCGACATATAGGGCTCGACCACGTTCAGGGTCGCCGCCGTCGCCGCCGCCGCGTCGAAGGCGTTGCCGCCATTGCTCAGGATGCGCGCGCCGGCCGCGGCAGCCAGCGGATGGGCGGCGGCGACCATGCCGTGTCGCGATGCGATCGTCGGACGCTTGCCATGCTGCATCATGCGCTCTTCCCCAAACAAACCGGCGCTCCCAAGACGCCGGTGGATCGTGCCCCGTGACAGTCGGCGCGGCCAGAGCCAATTGCGCTGGAGCGTCGGTCGGAGGACAATCGAGCCATGCAGAGATTGGAATTCGGCTGGTTCCTGCCGACGGCGGGCGACACCACGGCCTACGGTCTGGCGAGCGCTCAGGTGGCGTCGTCTTTGCCGTTGTTCGACCGCATCGTGGCGGCGGCCGAAGCGGCGGGCTTCGAGTACATGCTGGTGCCGGTGCAGACGGCGTGCTGGGAGGCCTGGATCGCCAGCGCCATGATGGTCGGCCGCTCCAAGTCGATCCGCATGCTGGTGGCGGCGCGGCCGTCCTATATCAACCCCGTGCTGCTGGCCAAGATGATCGCCACTTTCGACCAGCTCTCGGGTGGCCGCATCTGCATCAACCTGATCGCCGGGCAAAGCGAGGCCGAGAACGCCTCCGAAGGCATCCGGTGGGGCAAGGAAGAGCGCTACGAGATCATGGACGAGGAGGTCTCGATCCTGAAGGCGCTGTGGACCGCGCACGGCCCGCTCACCTACGACGGCAAGTTCTACCAGTTGAAGGGCGCCCAGATCCGGCCCCACCCTCTGCAGAAGCCCTATCCCAGATTCTATCTCGGCGGCGGGTCGCGGCAGGCCTGGGAGATCTCGGCCAAGCATTCCGACGTGCATCTGTTCTGGGGCGACACCTACGAGCGCATTCGCGTCAACATGGCCGAGATCCGCGGCATGGCGGCCAGGCATGGTCGCGAGAACGATATCGGCTTCGGCATGCGGCTGCAGATCGTCTGCCGGCCGACCGAGAAAGAAGCCTGGGAGTTCGCGCACGAGCTGGTGGCGCATGCCAGCGAATCGCAGAAGGCTTTCGTGAAGCAGCATTTCGCGACATCGGAAGCCAATCGCCGGGTGCGCGAGCTGGCGGCCCAGGGCGAGGTGATCGAGCGCAACCTGTGGACCGGCATCACCCAGGTGCGGCCGGGCGCCGGCATCGCCGTGGTCGGCACGCCCGAGCAGTGCGCGGCGACCCTGCAGGATTTCATCGACCTCGGCTGCCACTCCTTCTGCCTGTCGGGCTACTTGCACGACGAGGAGGCCGAACGCTTCGGCAAGTGGGTGATGCCCATCCTGCGCGAGCGCAATCGCGAGCGTATGCTGGCCGCTTGAGGAGCACCGATGCCGCTCGATTCACGCACCTACGAAGCCGCCGACATCGCCGCCGTCCAGGAGCTTTATCACGCCAACGGCTGGACCGACGGCCTGCCTATCGTGCCGCCGACTGCCGAGGCGGTTCAGGCCTGCCTCGATTGGGCGATGATGCCGGCCGACCAGTTGATCGGCGTCGAGCCGGTGCGCGGGCTTGCCGTCACCGCCGAGAAGCTCGCGATCAATGCCGTGATGGCCGGCTGCCTGCCCATGCATTTCCCGGTCGTGGCCACCGCCTGGACGGCGATGATGCAGCCGGAGTTCCTGATGCACGGCGCCACCGCCAGCACCGGCGGCTGCGCCGTCCTGGTGGTGCTGAACGGCCCGATCCGCCTCGAGCTCGGCGCCAGCGGCGGCTTCAACGCGCTCGGCAACAGCGACCGCGCCACGGCGGTGATCGGCCGCGCGCTGCGGCTCTGCCTGATCAACCTCATGGATGTGCGGCCGGGCGCCATCGATCGTTCGACCTTGGGCCATCCCGGCAAGTTCAGCTTCTGCCTGGCCGAGGATGAAGAGGACACCACGTGGCTCTCGTTGGCCGAGACGCGCGGCATTCCCAAGGAGGCCTCGGCCGTGACCGTGATGGCGGCCGGCGCGCCGCGCCAGATCATGAACGAATGGACGACCAAGCCCGAGGAGATCCTGGAAACCTTCGCCGCCGAGATGCGCGCCAATTTGCGGCACTACTCGATCCATCCCGGCAACTATGCGCTGATCATCCCCAAGCAACTGCGCGAGCACTTGCAGGCGGCGGGTTGGAGCAAGGCCGACATCGCTTCGTTCATCCACAAGCGGGCGCGCATCCACCGTCGTGAGTGGGCCGAGGTCGGCAAGGGTGCGGTGGTGCGCGACCGTGGCGACAGCGTCTATCCCGCCATGGAATCGCCCGACCAGCTCCTGGTGGTGGCGGCCGGCGGACCGGCCGGCGGCTTCGGCGCCGTCATCCCGCCGTGGCTCGGCCACAAGAGCCATGCCGTGACCGTGCCGATCGGCGCCTGCATCGACTGCGAGCCACCCAAGCAATAGCGACAGAGGTGAGTCATGACGTTTCGTGTCCTCGACCCCACTCCGGAGAAAGCGCCGCCGATCGGCCAGCTCGCGCCGCGGCTCGGCAGCCTGCGCGGCAAGACCGTGGGCTTCATCTCCAACGGCAAGGAAGGCACCAAGGGCTTCTTCGCTCATCTCGACCGTCTGCTGCGCGAGCAGCACGGCGTGGCCGACGTCGTGATGCGCACCAAGTCGAACTACAGCGCGCCGGCCGATCCGCACATCGTGGCCGAGATCAGGAGCTGGCATGCGGTGGTCTCCGGCATCGGCGATTGAGGCAGCTGCTCATCGTGCAGTCTGCACGACTCCGTCACTGCCGAACGCCTCCTGGTTCCCGCCTTCAGCGTCATGACCGAACGGTTCGTCACCGCCGCCGAGATGATGAGCCGGGTGCTCGGCATGCCCGACTACCGCTTCGCCCGAATCGGTCACCCGGTCAGCAGCGCCACCGACGCTGAGCTGGCGGCCATGGCGCGGCGGGCGCTCGAGCAGGGCCAGCCGTTGCTGGTGAGGTGATTTCTCTTCCCCATCGTCATACGATGGGGAGGTGGCCCAACGGGCCGGAGGGGTCAACAGCGGCAGTACCGCTGCTCATGACCCCTCCGTCGCTTCGCGACACCTCCCCGGCTTCGCCGGGGAGGAATGGGCTACGCTCTACCCCACAACCGCCGGGTCGCGATGTCGGCGCCTTGGCGCAGGCTTTTCAGCTTGGCCCACACCACGTCGGCGGCGACCAGCTCGGAGCCGGCGAAGGTGCCGAAGCCGCAGTCGCTGGAGGCGATGACGCGGCTGCGATCGCCCACGGCATCGACGGCCTCGCAGATGCGGTTGGCGATCACCTCGGGGTGCTCGACATAGTTGGTCGTCGAATCGATTACGCCGGGCAGCAGCACGAACTCGGCGGGCAGCCTGGCCCGCTTCAGCGCGGCGTACTCGTGCTGATGGCGCGGGTTGGCGAATTCCATGCTGAGCGCGCCAGCGCGGGCTTGGACGAGCACCGGCAGGATCTCCGCCAGCGGGATGTCGTGGATGTGCGGGCCGTCATAGTTGCCCCAGCAGCAATGCAGCCGGACGCGCTCGCGCGGGATGCCGGCCAGCGCTTCGTTGAGCGCCGCCACGTGCATCTCGGCGATCTCCAGGAACTCGGCATTGCTCTTGTCGTGGAACAGCACGCTGCGTTCCATCGCGAGATCGGGCGCATCGATCTGCAGGATGAAGTCGCGGGCGATCAGCGCGTATTCCTTGCGCATCTCGCGCGCCAGCGCGAAGACATAGGCTTCGTGGCTGGGGTAGTGGGCGTTGAGCAGGGTGGTGGCGATGATCCCGGGCGAGGCCGCCGTCATGAACGCTTCGACCGGCGGCTTGCCCAAGCCGCCAAGCGCGGCGCGGAACATACGGCATTCCTCTTCGGCCGGCGCCAGATCGTCATAGCGTATTTCGGTGATGGCCTGCGGCGCATTGGACACCTTGCTGCGTCGCGGAAAGCGCTGGCGATGCTGCGCCAGCAGCGAGGGGAAGTCGGTGTAGTCGCGCGGCCTTGGCCGTGACGATTCGCCGCCGAAGCCCGTCATGCGCTGCGCGACATAGGTCTGGAAGCCGACGCGTGGTTGCTCGCCGTCATTCACCACGTCGACGCCGCTCGCCACCTGCTGGCGCACGACATGGCGCACCGCAGTCTCGCTGTGCCGCGCCAGCTCGGCCTGGTCGACCGCGTCGCCCGCCTCGTTGCGGATCAACAGGTCGGTCAGCGCGGCGTCGCGCGGCAGGCTGCCGACATGGGTCGTGAGGATGCGATCGTCGCTGCGGCGCATGGCGCTGGAGCTATCCCAGGGGCCAGGTGAAGCGGATGTTGCCCTTGGCGATGCCGTCCAGCACGATCTGCACGCCGCCCGACTTCATCATCCATTCCAGGCGATGGTCGCGATACTCACGCCGGATCGCCCCCGAAGCCAGGCGCTGGGCGGCGTCTCCCATGCGCTCGGCCGCCGCCTCGAACTCACGGAAGGTCGCCGCCACCGATGGCCGCGCGACGATGCGCTCGCGCCATTTCGCCAGGGGCGAGCCCGCCGCAGTGCCGAGGCCGTAGTGGAATGACCGATTGAGGTAAGGCGCGATGCTGAGATCGGCCCAGCCGAAGCTCGTGCCGCCGAACCAATCGGTGGCACCGAGCTTTTCAGTGAGCCAGGCCTGCAGTTCGGCGGTTTGCCGTGCGGCTGCGGCTCTCATTTTCTCGGCCTGCTCGCCCTCGGCGCGCTTGAACCAGCGGATCTCGCCCAGGCCCCAATTGATCGCCTCGTAGAGCGTGTCGCAAACCTCCTCGATCATGCGCGCCTGGGCGCGCGCCATCGGGTCGCGCGGCAAGAGCGGCGGCGAGGGGAACTTGTCCTCGAGGTACTCCAGGATCACCGTCGAATCGAAGATCCGCGCCGCGCCGTCGATCAGCGCCGGCACTTCGTTGCGCGGGCTCGCCGCGGCAAACGCCCCGTCGGCCCTGCCCGAACCCAGCGCAGCCGGCGTCTCGACCTTGAAGTCGAGGCCCTTCTCGCGCAACGCGATCTTGACCTTCTGGGCGTACGACGACAGCGGGTGTTCGTAGAGCAGCATCACGGCAGCTCCAGTCTCACGCACACCGCGGCGGAGGCGATCACCGCCGGGTCGTTGTTCTCGGGATCGGGCACGTCGAGGCCACCTTTGACCGCCTTCACCGTCACGATGCCGTGCGGCAGCGAGGCGCGCACTTTTTCGAGGTCGACCTTGTCGGGTTGCTGCACGCCGATCGTGACGTCGACGAACATGCCGGTCTTGGGATCGACCTTGAGGCTGCGGATCATGGCGAGCGAGCTGTGATGCAGGGCATCCTGCACGGCGCGCAAGGCGGCTTTGGTGTAGTCGCCGCCGTGCAAGTCGTTGCCGGTGCCGAGCTCGAGAATCACGCGTTTGGCGGGCATGGTGGGCTCCTCAGAGATCGAGCCGCACGACGGCGGCGGCCTGGGCGATCACGGTCTTGTCGGTGCCGGTCTCGTTGGCAATCTCCAGGCCGCCTTCGACCACGGTCACCGTGCCGGTGCCGTGCGGCAGGACGGCCAAGACTTCCTGCTTGTCGACGAGGTCGGGCTTGGGCACGCCGATCAGCACCTCGACCTGCATGTCGTCGCTCGACTTGCCGACCGCCGTCGCCACGGTGAGCGAGTTGTGCCACAGCGCATCGCGCAGCGCGCGCACCGCGGCCTTGGTGTAGTCGCCGCCGCGGATGTCGGTGCCCATGCCGATTTCGAGCGCCACTCTCTTCAGCGCCATGACTGGTCCCCCTCGATGATTTCGACGATCCGGGGAGCGTTCTAACACTCCCTAGCGGCGCTCGGCCGTTAATTTTCCGGCACTTTGCCGATGCGCTCGACCGCCGCCTTCAGGCGTTCCGCGTCACGGTCGAGGAAGCTCTTGAAAGCCGGGGCGTCGAGATAGGCGATCGGCGTTTCGACCTTGTCCATCGCCTCCTTGAATTCGGCATCCTCGACCGTGCGCTTCACGATATCGCGCAGTGCCGCGAGGATCGGCGGCGGCGTGGCGGCCGGGGCGAACAAGCCCGACCAGATAAAGAACGTGGCATCGTAGCCCAGCTCCCTCATGCTCGGCACGTCGGGCATGGCGGCGAGCCGCTTGTCGCCCCACACCGCGAGCGCCCGCATCTTGCCGGCCTTGATTTGGCCGATCGCCGCCGCCGGCCCGGAAGCGAGCGCATCGATCTGGCCGCCGAGCAACGCCGCCACCGCCGGGCCGCCGCCTTGGTAGGGGATATGGAACATCTTTATGCCGGCGGCATGGGCGAAGATCTCCATCGCCACATGCAGCGTGCCGTAGACGCCCGACGAGCCGTAGTTGATCGTGCCCGGCTTGGCCTTGGCGGCTGCGACCAGATCCTCGAGCGTCTTGTAGGGGCCGTCGGCGCGCACCACCAGCACGGTGGGGTCGGCAGTGATCAACGCGAGCGGCGCGAACTGGTCGAGCTCGTAGGCGGCCGGGCGGCCCTGCAGGCGATCGGCGACCGGCAGCACGGAAATCGACGATAGGGCGAGCAGCAGGGTGTAGCCGTCGGGCGCGGCACGCGCCGCCTGCGCCGCGCCGACCGAGCCGCCGGCGCCGGGCCTGTTCACCACCACGACCGATTGCCTGACGAGACGGCCCATCACATGGGCGAGCGGCCGCGCCGTGATGTCGGCCACGCCGCCCGGCGGGAAAGGCACGAAAATCTGGACGGGCTTGGACGGATAGGTGTCCTGTGCGATCGCCGGCCACGACGGCAGGATCAGGCCGGCAGCGAGGAGACGGCGGCGCTTCATCGTCACTTCCTCCCCGACGCGCCGGTCTTGGCCGTGCCAGGCCGTGTGCCGGGATAGGTCGCGTCGAACCCGAACTCCTCGGTGAGAGCGTCGGGCACCATGATCTTGTCGAGGTCGGACAGGCCGGCAGTTTTGGCCGGCTTCACCGCCAGAACCAACGGCCCTTTGGGTGCCTTCCAGTCGACCAGGAAGGAGGCCACGGCGTCGAGCGCCTTCAGGGTGGGTGGACTTTGCTGGGCAGCGAAGGCGGCGAGGCCTGCCAACGCCGTCTGCACCAGCTCCTCGGGTGTCACACCTTCTTCCTTGGCCCAGGCCGACAGGAGCTTGGCGAGCAGGCCGGTGTCGTCGAGCGTGAGGGCGGCGGTGCGCAGTCGTCCGTCGTCCTTGGTGCCGGCCACTTCGCTGATCTTGTCGCTGACATTGTCGACCACCAGCGACAGCGCGATCTTGGCTTGGCCGCGCAGCGCGACTTCGAGGATCTCGAGATCGAGCACCTTGGCCGCCGGATCGAGCCGGTAGTCGAGTGCGATATCGAACGGCACATTGGGCACGCCGAACGGCTGCAAGGCGGTGAAGATCTCGTCGTTGCCGGTGACGCCGTCCAGCTTGAGCTTGGCGAAACGCGGCGCCTCGTCGGTCTTGGCATCCTTCTTCAATCGGTCGAAGTCGAGCGCCTCGATCGTCGCCTTCTGGATCTTGATCGTGCTTTCCTTGTCGCCGGTCGCCGGATTGGCTGGAATGGTGGCGACCACGTCGTTCAGCACGAAGCCCGAATTGCCGAGCGGCGTGCCGCTCGCACAGGTGAATTGCTTCAGCTCGAATCGAGGCTTCAATTCGGCCTCGAACCGCTCGAGCCCGTTCTGGGCCGAGGTCGCGAACGGCAAGATCAGCGCCAGCAGCGCCGTCGCAACGCCCGCTCCGATCGACCGCATGTCATTCCCCTGTTTGCCGTGCTTCGACCCTAGAACGGAATGAGATGAAGTGGAACCGCTTGCGGTTCCACTTCATCTCATTCGCGCGCAGCGGTGTTGCGTGTTGCAGCAGGCATTATGAGTTCAGCTGACTCCAGCTGAACTCATAATATTCTAGCACCGAGCGATCGTATCGGCGAATCGCGGCCGACGGACGGCACCGTCGCGACTCAGGTCGTCGGGCGACCTTCGGCCAGGGCGGCGTACTGCCGCTCGAAACGTTCGTTGGCCATCAGGACCAGGCCGAACGTCACGACCAGGATGCATACGGTCGTGACGTACTGAGTATAACCCAGGGCGATTGCATTGGTTTGGCTATCGACCATGTCCGTCGCGCGGCCGAACACCACCAACGCCCGCATCAGGCGCGCCACGGCGATGCCTACCAAGGCCAGCGCGGCGATACCGCGACTGCGCAGCCCATCGAGACGGCGGCCCTGCCAGGTCTCGCGGGCTGCCGCCAAGGCGAGGCCGCATATGAACAGCGAGAACACGATGGAATGCGCGCGCAGCGCAGCGGCGGCTTGCCAGGCCAGCGTGAACAGAATGCCGAAGATGATGGTCACGGCGGCGGCGATGACGATCATCCGGCCGAGCGCCAGTTGCGGGTTGTTGAAGCGGCGCATGCTCAGCCACATGGTGACGAAGCCCGCGACGAACAGCGTGTCGCCAAACAGCACGACGCGGAAGGAGGGATCGTTACCGCGCATGCTGTACAGGAAGGTCGCGGCGCCGCCCAACAACAGGGCCATCGCCCAGCTGCGCAGGCCGGCGCCGCCGCGATGGCGGTACCAAGTCAGCAGCGACACGCCCGCCGACACCAGCGTGACGATGATGCCGATCAGCTGCAGCGTCGGCGGATGAAGCATCAGCATGTCTGGACTCGCAAGAGACCGTACACGGACAAAGAGTATCACCACCACTGCGCGCCGACCACGCCCATGCGAGAGGCCCGCACGAGAGAGATGGCGAAACAGGTCGCCTGACGGCATAGTCCCGCTCGGGGGAGCCTCATGAGCATTCGCGTCGTCGCCTTGGGTCTGCTGGCGGTCCTGCTGGGTGAGCCAGCGGCTGCACAAATCCTGCCGATCCCTCCGGGATGGCAGTTGGACCGGGCGGTCCTGCTGTCGCGGCACGGCGTGCGCGCCCCGGTGCGTGCGGCCGACGACAGGGACCGGCAGGTGGCGACGCCCTGGCCGACCTGGCCGGTGCCGGCCGGCGAGCTGACGCCGCGCGGCGAGCAACTCCTGCGGCTGATGGGTCGCTACTACCGCGTGCTGAACGGCGGGCGCGGCTTGGTGCAGGCCGACGATTGCCCGCCGCGCAACACGGTCGTGGCATGGGCCGACACCGGCCAGCGCACGCAGTCGAGCGGGGCCGCCCTGCTCGCCGGCATGTACCCGGACTGCGCCACGCCTCTGCTGCGTAGCCAGACCGACACGACGGCACCCGATCCGCTGTTCGATCCGCCGCCGTCGCCATCCTGCCCCATGGACGGAGCCGCCAACCGCCTCGCCGCACTGGCGCGTATCGGTGGCGATTTCAGCTCCGTGCTGCGCGAGTACGCTCCGCAGCTCGCCTCGATGCAGGCTGTTCTTTGCCCGCCGGGCGTGACCCCGCCAGGCGGCGCGTGCGGCCTGCGATCGCAACCGCCGGCGATCGTGGCGGGCGAACGCGGCCGCATCGCTCTCACCGGACCGATCGCCATCGGCTCGTCGGCCGGCGACACCTTCCTGATGCAGGCCGCCGAGGGGATGCCCGCCGATCAGGTGGCATGGGGGCGTTTCGCGAGCGACGCCGAGCTTCAGGACCTGCTCAAGATCCATCGGCTCGACGTCGATCTCGCGCACAAGACGTTGCCGATTGCGCGTCAGCGAGGCTCGAACCTGCTCGCCCAGATCACGGCGACTTTGCAGGACGGTCACAAGTTCCCCGGCCTGCAATCGCTGGCCGAGCCGCTGCGGTTCGGCCTGCTGATCGGGCATGAAGGCAACGTCGCCAACATTGCGCGGCTCCTGAATGTCGGCTGGCAGATTCCCGGCTTCCAGCCCAACGAAATCACGCCGGGCGGCGCTCTCGCCTTCGAGCTGCTGCGCGAGGTCCGCACCGGTCGCCGCTATGTCCGGCTGGCTTACTATGCGCAGACGCTCCAGCAGATGCGCCAGACGACGGTGCTCGAGCTGGGACGTCCGCCGGGCATGGTGACGGTCGACCTGCCGGGCTGCGCACGCGACCTGCACATGAACGCCTGTCCGCTGGAACGCTTCGTCGAGATCGCCAATCAGGCGATCGATCCGGGCTGTGTGACGATCAAGCCCTAGTTTTGCGTGAGCGCACGCGCCGCCAGCGCCGTGTCGACGCAGGCTTCATAGGCGATGTCGCGCTTCAGTGTGCCGAAGGCGCGCATGGCGGCGTGCAGGCGGTCATAGCCGTCGCGGCGGATCACCGGGTCGGTCGCCCATAGGCCGAGGGCGCGATAGCGGTCGATGGCGGCGGCGAAAATCGCCTCCCCGACATCCGGGAAGTAGGTCTCGAGCGTGCGGGCGATCTCGATCGAGGGCGTGGCGGCGAACCAGCGGAGTGTGCGTGCCAGGCCGCTCGTCATCTTGAAGAGATCGTCGGCGCGGCGATGGAGCGTGTCGCGCCGCGTCACCAGGGTGGTGTAGGCGGTGAGTCCGCGCGATGCCGCGGCGTACCAGAGATGGCCTGCGCCGGAGGCGATCAGCTGTTCGGCATAAGGTTGGAAGAGCTGCGCGGCGGCGAGCGTGCCGGCGCGGACTGCCGCGGCATTCTCGGCCATGGTCGGCCCCGACAGGCGGTCGAGCCGGTCGGGCGTCACGCCGGCGCGTCTCAGATCGTCGGCGAGGCAAATCCACGGCGTCGGCACCTCCGACACTGTGGCGAACCTCACCGTGGCGAGGTCGGCCAGCCGGAAGTTCGGCCGCGGCCGCGCGCCGATCACGAAGAAGGGGTCGCGCGCCACGACGTCGGCGAAACACACCAAATCCGCATCGGGCTCGCTGTCGTGCACGATCATGACGCGCAGCGGGCCACCCCACGTGACATCGGCCTCGCCGGAACGTAACGCCTTTGCCGCCGCCGTTGGATCGGGCGAGGGCCGCAGGATCACCTCGACGCCGGCGTCGCGAAACGCGCCGGTCGCGCAGGCGGCGTAGAAGGGCGCGTAGAACAGCGCGCGGAAGTTTTCGCTGAGCACGATCGGCACGGCGCGGCCCTCCCGCTGGATGGCGCGACGGCCGCTACGCCGGCGGCGCGACCGACAGCCCCTTGACGTTGTGGCGTTGGATCAGGCTCGCCACCAGGCCGGATTTCTTGGCCTTCTCGACGAACTCGGCGAGATAGGCGGCGCCCGCGCCCTTGGAGCGCGCCGTTCCGACCGCCTGCTGCACGGCGGTGAACTTGCCGTCGAGGATCCTGAGTTCGGGATGCTTCTCGAGGTCCTTCAAGAGACCGGGCCGCAGGCCGGCCAGAGCGTCGAGCTTG
>VGCQ01000083.1 GCA_016870055.1 Alphaproteobacteria bacterium
CCTTCGCGCGCGGTTTGGCGGCCGATCAGCGGCGCTACGGCATCGTGCTGTGCGGCGGGGACACCGTGGTGACGCCGGGACCGCTCACCGTCACCATCACCGCCTTCGGCCGCGTGGCACGCGGACGCGGCCTCACGCGAGACGGTGCGCGCCCGGGTGATCGGCTGTGGGTCACCGGCACGATCGGCGACGGCGCGCTCGGCCTGCTGGCGGCGCGTGGACAATTGGTAGCGGCGGCGCTCGAACGGCGCTTTCGCAAACCCGAACCGCGCACGGCGCTGGGCGCGCGGCTGGTCGGCATTGCGACCGCCGTCGCCGACGTGTCCGACGGCCTGCTGGCCGATGCCGGGCACATCGCCGACGCCTCGGGCTTGTCGGTCCATATCGCGCGCGAGCGCGTGCCGCTCTCGGCCGCTGCCCGCCGCGCCGTTGCGCAGGAACCGCGCCTGTGGGTGAACGTCCTGGGCGGTGGCGACGACTACGAACTGGTGATCGCCGTGCCGCCGCGCCGTGAAAGCGCGCTGCGTGTGGCGGCCCGAGTGGCCAAGGTCAAGGTGACGCCGATCGGCAGATTCGACCGCGGGCGGGGCGTGGCTCTGACGGTTGGCGGTCGGACGGCGCACACGCCGCGCAAGGGCTACGTCCATTTCTAGCTGCGGCGGCTGATCATAGCTGCACTGCACAGCGCCTATTCGCTTGGGGCGGCTCGACGCGGCGACTAGAGTGCGCGCCCAATGGATGGATCGACCAAGCCGGAGCAGGCTCGAACGCAAGCGACGTCGGCTGGCGGCATGCCCGGTCGCTCGCTGCGCAACATCGCGCTGCTGGCGACTTGTCAGGCGCTGACCCAGAGCAGCAACACACTCATGTTCGCCTCGTCGGCGCTCGCGGTGCTGACCATCGTGTCGCCCGATATGCGCATGTGGGCGAACCTGCCAGTCACCATGCAGCATCTCGGCGTCATGCTGTCGGTGTTCCCCGCCTCGCTGCTGATGATGCGGCGTGGCCGCAAGTTCGGCTTTCGGATCGGTGCGGCCATGGGCGTGGTGGGCGCTTCCTGCGCCGCCATCGGGCTCGGCCTCGGCAGCTTCCTGGTGATGTGCCTGGCCGGTCTGTGCCTGGGCTATGCCGTCGCCAACATGCAGCTCTACCGCTTCGCGGCCGTGGAATTGGCGCCCGGTCACTATCGCGCCCAGGCGATTTCCTACGTCACGGCCGGTGGGGTGGTGGCTGGAATCATCGGCCCGGCTTTGGCGCGCTTCACGCCCGATCTTTGGTTGCCGACCTTCCAGGCGAGCTTCTGCGCGGTCGTCGTCCTCCACGTCATCGTCTTCACGGTGCTGTCCTTCATCGAGTTCCCGCCGGTCAAGGCCGAGGACACATCGGGCCCGCAACGACCGCTGCTGCAGATCGTCACGCAACCAACCTACATGGTGGCGTGCGCCGGAGCAGTGATCGCCTTCGGCGTGATGTCTTTCGTGATGGCGGCGTCGCCGTTGGCCATCGTGATGTGCGGCCTCGACAAGACAGAGGCGCCGGTGACGATCTTCGTGCACGTCATGGGCATGTTCGTGCCGGCCTTCTTCACCGGCCACCTGATCGCCCGTTTCGGCATCTTCAACATCATGACGCTGGGCATCGCCCTTCTGGTGCTGGGCGTCGTCGTCGCTCTGACTGGCCTCACCGAATGGCATTTCCGCATCGCTCTCGGCTTGAACGGGGTAGGGTGGAACTTCCTGTTCGTCGGTGCGACGACGCTGCTCACCACCACTTACCGACCGGCCGAACGTGGCAAGGCGCAAGCCTTCAACGACTTCGTCGTGTTCGGCACGACTGCGACCGCGAGCTTGATGGCGAGCGTGGTGTTGGAAACCGAGGGCTGGGCTGTGCTCAACTACGTGGCACTTGCGCTGGTCCTGGTCGCACTGCTGATGATCGGCCTGTTCCGGCTGCGCCACCCGGCACGCGCCTAAAGCCAAGCCCTTGACGCAACGGGTCTTTTCCCTGTGGCGGGTTGCGCAGATTGTGGCGTTCTGCCATTTTCCGCCCGCCTCGCGCCGGGGGAGTCCTGAGAACTCGGCAGACGCCAGGCTGGAAGTGCCTTTAAAAACAATAGGTTAGCCAATAATGTCTACCGTTCTCTGGGCCGTCATCGCCTGCGGTCTCATCGCCGTTCTCTACGGCGTCGTCACCGCCTCGCGGGTCATGGCCGCTGATTCGGGCACCGCGCGTATGCAAGAGATCGCGCAGGCCGTGCAAGAGGGCGCTGCCGCCTACCTGCGCCGTCAGTACACCACCATCGCCATCGTCGGCGTCATCGTTCTGGTCGTGCTTGCCGTATTGCTCGGCAAGTACGCGGCCGTCGGCTTCCTGATCGGCGCTGTGCTGTCGGGTGCGACCGGCTTCATCGGCATGAACGTGTCGGTGCGCGCCAACGTGCGCACCGCCGTGGCGGCGCAGAAGAGCCTGGGGCAGGGCCTCGACCTCGCCTTCAAGGCGGGCGCGGTCACGGGCATGCTGGTGGCGGGCCTCGCGCTCTTGGGCGTGGTCGGCTACTTCGCCGTGCTGCTCAAGATGGGTGTCGGCGCGGCCAGCCGCGAGATGGTCGACGCCCTGGTGGCGCTGGGCTTCGGTGCCTCGCTGATCTCGATCTTCGCCCGCCTCGGCGGCGGCATCTTCACCAAGGGTGCCGACGTCGGCGGCGACATGGTCGGCAAGGTCGAAGCCGGCATCCCCGAGGATGACCCGCGCAACCCGGCCACCATCGCCGACAACGTCGGCGACAATGTCGGCGACTGCGCCGGCATGGCGGCCGACCTGTTCGAGACCTACGCCGTCACGATCGTGGCGACCATGGTGCTGGCGTCGATCTTCTTCGTGGCCAACCCGGCGCTGGTCGCCAAGCTGATGGTCTATCCATTGGCGATCGGTGGCGCCTGCATCATCACCTCGATCATCGGCACGTACTTCGTCCGCCTCGGCTCCGACGGCGGCATCATGTGGGCGATGTACAAGGGCGTGATCGCGGCCGGCGTGCTGTCGATCCCGGCAATCTGGTTCGTGACCGACTGGGTGATCGGCAACGCCACCGTGCTCAAGGTCGGCGACCGGCAGTTCACCGGCATGACACTGTTCTGGTGCGCCATGGTCGGCCTGGTCGTGACCGGCCTGATCGTCTGGATCACCGAGTACTACACCGGCACCGACTACCGCCCGGTCAAGGCGGTGGCCCAGGCCTCGGTCACCGGCCACGGCACCAACGTCATCGCCGGCCTCGCGATGTCGATGGAAGCGACCGCCCTGCCGGCGCTGCTGATCTGCGCCGGCATCATCGTCTGCTACATCCTGGCCGGCCTGTTCGGCATCGCCATCGCCACCACCGCCATGCTGGCGCTGGCCGGCATGGTGGTGGCGCTCGACGCCTATGGTCCGGTCACCGACAACGCCGGCGGCATCGCCGAGATGTCGGGCCTGCCCAAGGAGGTGCGCAAGAACACCGACGCGCTCGACGCCGTCGGCAACACGACCAAGGCCGTCACCAAGGGCTACGCCATTGCCTCGGCGGGCCTCGGCGCGCTGGTGCTGTTCGCCGCTTATACGTCGGACCTCGACTACTTCATCGCGCAGGGCAAGCTCGGCATCAAATCGGTCGAGTTCTCGCTCAAGAACCCGTACGTCGTGGTCGGCTTGCTGATCGGCGGCCTGCTGCCGTATCTGTTCGGCGGCATGTCGATGCTGGCTGTCGGCCGTGCCGCGCAGTCGGTGGTCGAGGAAGTCCGCCGGCAGTTCAAGGAGAAGCCCGGCATCATGCAGGGCAAGGACCGGCCCGACTACGGCCGTGCGGTCGACATGCTCACCAAGGCGGCGATCAAGGAGATGATGATCCCGTCGCTCTTGCCGGTGTTGTCACCGATAGTGGTCTACGTGGTGATCAGCGCCATCGCGACCAAGGCCGACGGCTTTGCCGCGGTCGGCGCCATGCTGCTCGGCGTCATCGTCACCGGCCTGTTCGTCGCCATCTCGATGACGGCGGGCGGCGGCGCCTGGGACAACGCCAAAAAGTACATCGAGGAAGGCCATTTCGGCGGCAAGGGCTCGGAGGCGCACAAGGCCGCCGTGACCGGCGACACCGTGGGCGACCCGTACAAGGACACGGCAGGGCCCGCCGTGAACCCGATGATCAAGATCACCAACATCGTGGCCCTGCTGCTGCTTGCCGTGCTCGCGCACTGAGCAGGCGGCATTCCAGACAAAGAAAAGCCCCGGTCGAAAGATCGGGGCTTTTTCTTGGTCGCGTTCCACCCTTGCTCAGGGCCCGCCACTGGTCGGTGCACCGGGGCTGCTCTGCGACCTGCCGCCGGAGAACTTGCCGACGTTGCCCAAGATCTGCTCCAGCACCGTCAGCTCCTTGCCCGAGGTCGGCGTGATGCGTGCCACCATGGTGATATTCTGGGCGTCCTTCAGGTCGTAGTACTTGATATTGGCGACGCGGCCCTGCTCGTTGAAGGTGATCTGGATCACGTTCTGCTCGCTGATCCACGCCTTGGAGGGGCCCCAGTTCTCCTGCTTCTCGGTGATGTAGTACCAGACGTTCGGGTTGAAGGTGGCCACGGACGACGGCGAGCCGAACAGGCGCACGATGTCCTCGCGGCTCTGCGTGCCGACTTCGAGCTTGTCGACGCTGCCGGGTGTGGGGGCAAAGCCACGGATGTCGCCATAGGTGTCGCAGGCCGTGAGGGCGAGAGCTGCGGCGAAGGCGAGCGGGACGGTGCGACGCATGGACGGCTTCTGAGGTAGATTGGCAAGAGGGACTGTAAAGATGTCGTGGCCGCGGCGGTGGGTCAACCTCCCCGCGGTCGACTGGGAGTGCGTCGTGTTTCGCCGCAAGAATCCATATGAAGCCCTTGCCGCCGCCCTTTACAGGCGGACCGCCGAGCAGGCGCGGGCGCCCGCGCTGTTCGAGGCCTGCGGCATTCCCGACACGCTCGATGGTCGCTTCGATGCCCTGGCCCTGCATGCCTCGCTGGTCATCGACCGGCTGCGGCGCGAACCCGATGGCGAGGCGCTGGCGCAGGCTTACTTCGACGCGATGTTCCGCCACCTCGATCTCACCCTGCGCGAGCTGGGTGTTCAGGATCTGGGAGTCGGGCGACGGATCAAGATCATGGCCGAGGGACTGCATGGCCGGGCGCTCGCCTACCGCGCGGCCTTGGCCGCCGGGCCGATGCCGCTTGCCGACGCCTTGCGCCGCAACGCATACGGCGGTAGGTCGCCCACCGACGATCAGGTCGCGCGGCTCGAAGCGCATGTCCGACGCTATGCCGCCGAGCTGGCGTCGGCGGCGCCAAGTGAATTGGCAAATAGATAAAGAAAATGTCCCAGGATATTGAAAATAAACACAAACCGGAAATCGAGAGAGTAATCGACCTCGATCGCATGGGGACTGGTGGTGCGGCGCTGGAGATAACCGCCAGCGACAGCGAGCGCGCCGCCTTGGCCAGGCGGTTCGGCTTCCTGGGATTGTCGGCCTTCTCGGCGCGTCTGACCGTCGACCGCCGGCCCGGCGATCAGATCGTCGTCGAGGGGCGCTTGCGGGGGCGTATCGTGCAGGCCTGCGTGCTTACCCTCGAGCCGGTGACACAGGATCTCGACGATGCGTTCCGCATCGTCTTCAAGCAGGGCCTGGCCGACGATCGCGACCCTGAAAGCGGCGAGACGGTGCTGAGCGCACAGGCCGACGCCCCCGAGCCGCTGATGGGAAATACCCTGGATGTCGGCGAAATTGTCGCCGAGCAGCTCGCCTTGGCCGCCGACCCCTATCCCAGGCGCCCAGGCGTGAAACTGGAGGATGTACTGCCAAAACCCCGCCAGGGTGGCCGAAAAGGCCCCGGCGAGCAGCGGCGACACCCGTTCGCCGGCCTTGCTGCCCTCAGAGACAAGCCGCGCCGCGGGCGGTAAGTTGTTGCGGTGGTGAGGCGTTTTGGCTAGACAAAGCGCCCGCCGCGCCTTCCGAGCGCGGCCGCCGCTTTTTTGGGGCAGGCGCGACGCCGCCCCCGTGTGGAGATCGTTATGGCCGTTCCCAAGAAGAAGGTTTCCAAGTCCCGCCGCAATATGCGCCGGGCGCATCACGCGCTGCCCTCGATGGCCTACGTCGAGTGCAAGAACTGCGGCGAGCTGAAGCGGCCGCATACGGTGTGCTCGCACTGCGGCTACTATCGCGAGGACATGCCGGTCCTGGCCGACGGCGCGTCGGCCGAGAAGTAACGGCCGCACGCGGCCGGCGATGGGCTGGCGCCTGACAAGCGGAGCAGCGCGGTGAGCGCCGGCAAGATCGTCCTGGCGCTTGATGGCATGGGTGGAGACAACGCGCCGGGCGTCGTGGTCTCCGGCGCCAACATCGCCCGCGAGCGCTATCCCGGCACGTCGTTCCTGCTGTTCGGCGATCCGGCGCGCCTGAAACCACTGGTCGACAAAGCCAAAGGGCTGGCGAAGGCGCTCGAGATCGTACCGGCCGAGGACTCGGTGCTGGCCGACGACAAGCCGAGCTTCGCGCTGCGTCGGCGGCGCAAGTCGAGCATGTGGCTGGCGGTCGAGGCGGCGTCCCAGGGCCGCGCCGACAGCGTGGTCTCGGCCGGCAATACCGGCGCGCTGCTCGCCATCTCGATGTTCGCCATGCGCATGGTGGAAGGCGCCCATCGGCCGGCGTTGGCGTCTTTCTTGCCGACGGCGCGCGGTGAAACCGTGATGCTCGATCTCGGCGCCAACCTCGAGTGCGATGCCGAAAATCTTGCCGAGTTCGCCGTCATGGGCAGTGTCTTTGCCCAGGTCCTGCTCGGCCTCGATCGGCCCAGGGTCGGCCTGCTGAATGTCGGTTCCGAGGAACTCAAGGGGCATGAAGAGCTGCGCCAGGCGGTGGCATGGTTACGCCGCGATGGCTCGCCGATCGACTGCCATGGCTTCGTCGAAGGCAACGACATCGGCAGCGGCTTGGTCGACGTCGTGGTGACCGACGGCTTCACCGGTAACGTCGCGCTGAAATCGATCGAGGGAACGGCCAAGCTCTACACGCAATTCGTGCGCGACGCGTTCCGAACCTCGACGTTCGCCAAGATCGGCTATTTGTTTGCCTCGGGCGCCTGGGTGAAGTTGCGCAAGCGCGTCGACCCCCGCCGCTACAATGGCGGCGTGTTCCTCGGCCTCGACGGTGTCGCCGTGAAAAGCCACGGCGGCACCGATGCGCTGGGCTTTGCCTATGCCATCGGCGTGGCGATCGACCTGGTCCGTTACGAATATAAGAGCAAGCTCGTGGAGGGCCTGGCCAGGCTGCATCAACTCCCGGCGACTCCAGCGGCTTCGACCGCGGCGGCGCTGCAGGCCAGCGGAGGCGGCGCGTGATACGTTCGGTTGTTCAGGGATGCGGCGCCTATCTGCCGGAGAGGATCGTCACCAACGACGAACTGGCCAAAAAGGTCGATACGTCCGACGAGTGGATCCAGCAGCGCACCGGCATCCGCCAGCGCCATATAGCAGCCGATGGCGAGTTCACCTCGCATCTGGCGGTCAAAGCGTCGGAACGAGCGTTGGCACACGCCGGCATGAAAGCGTCCGACATCGATCTCATCGTGCTCGCGACGGCGACGCCCGACGAGACCTTTCCCGCCACCGCAACGCGCGTCCAGGCGACGCTGGGCATGACCCGCGGTGCGGCGTTCGACGTCCAGGCCGTCTGCGCCGGCTTCGTCTATGGCGTGTCGGTGGCGGACAGCCTGCTGAAGAGCGGCATGGCCTCGGCGGCTTTGGTCATCGGCGCGGAAACTTTCTCGCGCATCCTCGACTGGAACGACCGCGGCACCTGCGTGCTGTTCGGTGATGGCGCCGGCGCGATCGTGCTGCGGGCGGAGCAGGGCGGTGGCACCTCGGCCGACCGTGGCGTGCTGGCCAATGCCCTGCATTCCGATGGTCGGCAGCACGACATCCTCTACGTCGATGGCGGCCCGTCCTCGACCAAGACCACCGGCTTCCTGCGCATGGAGGGCAAGGAGGTCTTCAAGCATGCCGTGGTCAACATGGCGGCGGTCGTGGGCGAGGTGCTGGCCAAGGCTGGCCTGGAAGCCAAGAGCATCGATTGGCTGGTGCCGCACCAAGCCAACAAGCGCATCATCGACGGCACCGGCCGCAAGCTCGGCCTGCCGCCCGAGCGAGTGGTCGTGACGGTCGACCGCCATGCCAATACGTCGGCCGCCTCGATCCCCTTGGCGCTCGATGCCGCCGTCAAGGACGGCCGCATCAAGCAAGACGATCTGCTGCTGCTGGAAGGCATCGGCGGCGGCCTGGCGTGGGGGGCCTCGCTGGTACGCTGGTAGCGGCCCGCCCGGGAAACAAACCTGCGCGCAACGTAACGAGAACAGACGGCGATTCAACGCCAGCTTCTATCCTACTGATATTGACCGCTTTCCCACCTTAGAGTAAGGATTAAGTGGGGAAAGGAAGGGTGCCGGATGGAAGGCCGGACTATCACGCGTGCCGATTTGAGCGAGTCGGTGTTCCAGGAAGTGGGACTGTCTCGCAACGAATCGAGCGACCTCGTGGAGACGATTCTCTCCGAGGTCGTTGAGGCATTGGCGCGTGGCGAATCGGTGAAGATCTCGTCGTTCGGGCGCTTCACGGTCCGCGACAAAGGCCAGCGCGTGGGCCGCAATCCGAAGACGGGGCAGGAGGTTCCGATCCTGCCGCGCCGGGTGCTCGTCTTTCGAGCGTCGAACGTCCTGAAATCAACGATCAACGGGGCGCCAGACGAGAACAAGGGGTAGTTGGGGCAATGTGGGGGTCAAGTCATGGCCGTATCGGTTCAGACCGCAGAAAGAAGGGTTGAAAAGTCGGCTCAGGCATTTCGCACCATCAGCGAAGTCGCGACCGAACTCGATGTGCCGCAGCACGTGCTGCGGTTCTGGGAAAGCAAGTTCAGCCAAGTCCGGCCGCTCAAGCGGGGCGGCGGGAGGCGGTATTATCGGCCGGAGGACGTCGACCTCCTGCGCCGCATCCGGACGCTCCTGTACGAGGACGGCTACACCATCAAGGGCGTGCAGCGACTGCTGCGCGAGGGTCGCGGTCGGCTGCCGCAGCTGCAGCGCCTCGACATCGCTGCCGAGAGCGCGTTGGAGAGCCTGCGCATCGTGTCGGCGCGCGCCGAGGCGATGGCTGGCGGGCAACGCCAGCCACTGCCGCGGACGGGCCCGCAGCCTTCGACCACGACGCCGCGAGCGGCCGTGCTCGATCTGCATAAGCGCCGCGAGATCGAATCGGTGCTCGAAGACCTCGAACAAGCGCTGACGCAACTGCGCAGCACTTTGAAGGCCAATAACTAGACGTCGTCTAGATTGGTGATTGGAGCGACTACCCCAAGTTCTGGCAGCCGTTCGAAGGGTGACCACCAAATCCTGTGGTCACTCCAACAAAATCCGACAACAGTCTGATTTTACTTTGTTTTTCGTCGGACAAGCGTATCCTGTTCGACGAGGGACATTGACCGGCAACGTCAGAGGGGGACGCCGCCGTGTTTGCAGATCGCACACTTACTCGCCATGAAGCGAGTTCGTTCGGCATTTTTGCGCTGAATGACAATGAGTTGGAAGTCGATCTTCCGACGCTGCTGGAGTTGCTTTACCTGCGCCGGGGACTCGCGCAGGCAGGCGGCAAGCTGCCTCTGTTCGACCTTGACGGTCAGGCCGTCGCACCGGCCATCGTGCGCCGATGCCTGGATCGCGGGTGGGCCGAGCCGTGGTTCAACAATCCACTGAAGCCGGACTGGCTGGTGTGCAAGCTGACCGAAGCCGGCCGGCAGCTCGCCACGACGGGCTGATCCTTCTCGTCCGCCACGGCGAGACGGCGTGGAACCTGGTCGGCCGCCAGCAGGGGCATCTCGATTCACCGCTCACCGAGGCGGGGATCGATCAAGCACGTGCCGCCGGGCAATCGCTGCGGCAACTCGCCGGTGACATCCGTTCGCTCGTGATCGAGGCGAGTCCGCTTGGCCGAGCGCAGGGGACCGCTCACCTGATTGCTCGCGAGCTTGGCCTCGAAGCCACCGTCGTCCGTACCTCGCCCCTGCTGATCGAGCACAAGCTCGGAGTCTGGCAAGGCCTGACCTACGCCGAAATCGACGAACGGTATCCGGGCGCCCGTGCGGCGCGGGAGGCCGCAAAGTGGACCTACCTGATCGAAGGCGGCGAAAGCTATGCCGGCGCCGCCGCGCGGGCCGAGCAGTGGTTGGCAAGCTGCGTGGCGCCGGTGATCGTGGCGGTGACGCACGAGATGATGAGCCGCAGCCTGCGCGGTGCCTACGCCGGACTGCCGCCGCCGGAAATCCTTGCGTTGTCGCATCGACACGACCGGCTGTACCGGCTGCAGGGCGGCGCGATCGCCGAGATCGTCATCGCCCCACGACGATGACGCCGCGCGGCGCCAGCACCAGCGCGACGGCAGCGCCTGGCGCCAGCGGCCGTTCGACCCGCGGGCAGGTCGCGAACAGCGTGCCGGCGGCGGTGGTGATCGAATATTCCATGTGGGTTCCGAGGTAGCTTGCCTTGGCGACCTTTCCCGCCAAGGCGCCTGTCGGACCCGGCGCCGGCTCGACCGTGATCGCCTCGGGCCGGACAGCGACGGTCGCATCGCCGTCGGCCGCGTGCTGGTCGGCGACATCGATCTCGGCCTCGCCCAGGCGCACCCGGACGCGGGCCGCATCGAGGCGGCGGACGGCGCCGCGGGCCGGCGTCGATTCGCCCATGAAGCGGGCCAGGAACGGTGTCGCCGGCCGCTCGTAGAGATCGCGCGGCCCGCCCTGCTGCTCGATCAGGCCGGCGTTCATCACGATGATGCGATCCGATACCGCCATCGCCTCCTGCTGGTCGTGCGTGACGTAGACCACGGTGAGGCCGAGTGACCGCTGCAACTCGCGAATCTCCTCACGCATCTGGCGGCGCAGCCGGGCATCGAGGTTGCTGAGCGGCTCGTCGAACAGCAGGACCGATGGCTTCAGAACCAGGGCACGAGCCACTGCGACGCGCTGCTGCTGGCCGCCCGACAGTTCCGACGGTTGGCGGGCCTCGAAGCCGTCGAGGCCGACTTGCTTCAGGCCATCGCGGGCGCGCGCTGCAGCCTCGGCCTTGGCGATGCCAGAGCGGAGCAGGCCGTAGCAGACGTTCTCCAGCACGCTCATGTGCGGGAACAGCGCATAGGACTGGAACACCATGCTGACGTCGCGCTGGGTGGCGCTGAGGTTGGTGACGTCGCGCCCGGCGATCAGGATACGGCCTTCGCTCGGCAGCTCGAGGCCGGCGATCAGGCGCAGGGTTGTGGTCTTGCCGCAGCCCGAGGGGCCGAGCAGTGTCACCAGGGTTCCCGCTTCGACGGTGAAGCTGACGCCGGCCACGGCTGTCGCGTTGCCGTAACGTTTGACGACGTCGCGGAACTCCACGCTCATGCGCGGCCTCCTTGCGCCTGCGGCGCGCGTCGCCCGAGGCGACGTTCGCCGACCGCGAGCTGGATCAGCAGGATCACCGCGAGCATCAGCACGATCAGCGCGCAGCTATAGGCGATGGCGAGCCCATAGTCGCCGTTGATGACGCGCAGGATGATGTAGGTGGTGGCGAGCTCGTACTCGGCGGTGACCAGGAACACCACGGCGCTGACCGTTGTCACGGCGCGCACGAAGCCGTAGACCAAGGCGCCGACGATCGCCGGCCGCAGCAGCGGCAGCACGACGAACATCAAGGTTTGCGGCGCACGGCCGCGCAAGGTGAGCGAGGCTTCGTCGAGGCTGCGGTCGATCTGGCTCATCGCCGCCATGCCGGCGCGCACACCGACCGGCATGTTCCGGAAGATGAAGCAGAGCACGATGATCAACGCGGTGCCGGTGATCTCGAGCGGCGGCACGTTGAAGGCAAAGACGTAGGCGACGCCGATCACCGTGCCCGGCACGGCGAACGACAGCATGGTGGCGAACTCCAGCGTCGAGCGCCCGGCAAAGCGTTGCCGCACCAGCAACCAGGCCGCCAGCAGGCCGAGCGCGGCGGTGAGCGGAGCGGCGATGGCGGCGAGCTTGACCGTCGTCCAGAACGAGTTCCAGGCGGCGCCCGACCAGATCACGCCGTCGGCCGTGGTTTCGACTGCGAACGCCTTGGCGTAGTGCTCGAGGGTGGGCGTGTAGTCGCGCCCCCAGACCTTCACCAGGCCGCCGACGAAGGCGAAGCCGTAGAGCAGCAACGTGATGGCCGCCCACGGCAAGGCGACCCATTGTGCGGCGCGTCGGGCGCGGTCGGGCAGGGGGCTCGGCAGACCGCTATCGCCTTTGCCTGAGATGGTGGCATAGGAACGAGTCCCGACGATGCGGCGCTGCAGGAAGAAGGCGCCCAGCGCAAAGGCCAGCAGCAGCAGCGCCAGCGCCGCGGCTCGGCCGTAGTCGAGCTGCGCGCCGACCACGGCGAAATAGATCTCGGTCGACAATACGCCATAGTCGCCGCCCAGCACGATCGGGTTGCCGAAGTCGGCGATGCTCTCGATGAAGCCGACGAGGAAGGCGTTTGCAAGGCCTGGCCGCATCAAGGGCAAGGACACGGTCGAGAAGGTCGCCCAACGGTCGGCGCGCAGCGTCTGCGACGCCTCTTCCAGCGTCGGGCTGACACCTTCGACGACGCCGATCAGCACCAGGAAGGCAACCGGGGTAAAGGCGAAGAGTTGGGCGAGGAAGACGCCCTGGAAGCCGTAGATCCAGCGCGTCGGCGGCACGCCGATCGACCATTCGAGGAACTGGTTGACGAGGCCGGATCGGCCGAACACCAGGATCAGGGCGAGGCCGATCACGAACGGCGGCGTGATGATCGGCAGCACCGTGAGCACGCGCAGGGTCTTCTTGTAGGCGAACGAGGTGCGCGTGACGATCAGGGCGAAGGCCAGGCCTAGAGCCGTCGTGCCGGCGCCGCAGGCAATCGCCAGGAAGAGCGTGTTCCAGGCTACGCCACAGCGACCGCCGCCGGCGAGGCAGCGCAGGCTCCAGATTTTCTCGGTCGACAGCCGGTCGATCAGCAAGGCCGGCATGAAGGCGCCGTCGCCGTCCTGGAAGGCCTGCAACAGGATGCGCAGGATCGGCCAGGCCGTGAACAGCACGATCGAGGCGGCGACGGTCGTCACCGCGCCGGCCACGAAGGCGTCGCCGCCGAAGGCGCCACGCAGCGCCAGGCCGATCGACAGCAGCGAAAGGAGCGCGATCAGGATCACGGCGGCGCCGGCGCCGATGCCGAACTGCCGAGCCTCGAGTTCGCCGAACAGCGCCGTGAGCCAGTTCGTCGTCCAGCCGCGCAATCCTATGCCGAGCGCCTGGGCGATCAGCAGGCCGAGGCCGATGCCGCTTGCCCACAACAAGAGCGTGCCGCGTCGTTCGCGCGGCAGCGGCGGCAAGGAGATCGCAACGCAGGCGAGCAGTGCCAGCAAGACCGGGGCAAGCCACCACCTGCCGAGCGCGGCGACCTGACCGAGCGCCGAAGCGTAGTCGTCCGACGACCATAGGCCGGTCAGCCAGACGCCTGAGTCGAGACCTTCCTGCAGCGCGTACCACGGCAGCGTCACAGCCGCGAGCAAGCCCGCGACCGACCACGCCAAGGCAGGTCGCGACATCGTCATAGGAGCGCGGAAAGCATTTCTACGGCTTGGGCAGTGTGCCGACCTCGCTGTCCCAGCGGGCAATCAGGCGTTTGCGCTCGGCCGACTTGCCGTACTTCGCCTGGTCGTAGTCGATCAGCTTCATGTCGGCGAATTTGGGCGCTTCCGGCGGCAGCGGCGTTGCCTTGTTCGACGGTACCTGGAACTGCTTGGCCTGGGCCTCCAGCTTCTGCGCTTCGGGCGTGAGTGCCCAGTCGTAGAACTTCTTGGCGTTCGCCATGTTGCGGGCGCCCTTGATGATGCTCATCGAGCCGATCTCGTAGCCCGTGCCCTCGCACGGCGTCGCTGTTTTCACCGGGAAGCCGGCCAGGGCCTCGGTCACGCCGTCATGCACGAAGCTGATCGAGACCATGGTCTCGCCGCGTGCCACCGCCTTCATCGGTGCGGTGCCCGAGCGCGTGTAGGCATTGATGTTGGCGTGCATTTTCTTCAGGTAGTCGAACGCCTTGTCCTCGCCCATCAGCTGGACCAGCGAGGCGATGGCCACGTAGGCGGTGCCCGACGAGTTGGGGTTGGCCATCTGGATCTCGCCCTTGAACTCGGGCTTCAGGAGATCGGACCAGCACGCCGGCGCCTTGACGCCTTTCTTGGCCAGAAGCTCGGTGTTGAAGCCGAAGCCCAGCGCGCCGGCGTAGATGCCGACCGTCTTGCCA
>VGCQ01000084.1 GCA_016870055.1 Alphaproteobacteria bacterium
GTCGATCCGGATTGCCAGGCATTCGCGGCTGAACTCGTCGATGAGATTGAGCATGCGGAACTTCCTTCCATCATGGGTCCGGGCTTCAACAAAGTCGTAGGACCAGACGTGGTTCGGGCGCTCGGGTTGCAGACGGATGCACGATCCGTCGTTCAGCCGGCGTCGTCAGCCTGTCCCTGCTGCGGCGGAACATTGCAAGATCGGCGAGGGCTGTGACGGAGAGCCTGGGAGCACGCGTCCCCTTGCTGGAAGTTTCTTTCAGCACGTGCGGGAGAAGCTCTCCTGCCGATCCTGCGAGACAATCACGCAGCCGCCGGCGCCGTCGCACCCGATCGCGCGCGGCGCTTCGGGCCGCAGCTGCTGGCACTTTGTTCTCCAAGTACGGCCTGCATCTGCCGCTCCATCGCCAGAGCGCCGCCTACGCGCGCCACGCCTGTAGACCTATGTGCGCGATGGCCGGGCGTTCGGCGGACCTGACCCGCCGGCTGCCGCCTTCTTCTACGCGACCGCGGCGGCGAGCATCCGGAACATCATTTGGTCAACTATGCTGGACTGATGCAGGCCTACGCCTATGCTGGTTTCAACCGGCTCTACGAACCCAGCCGCCGGCACGGCCCGAGCGTCGAGGCTGTCTGCTGGGCGCATGCGCGGCGCAAGTTCTGGCGCGGCTGAAGCGGGCGCCAATCGCTATCGAAGCGGTCCAGCGCATCGATGCCCTGTTCGCCATCGATCAACGGCGTCACGCCACAGGAGCGGCGGCGCGGATGCCACGAGCGCAGCCGGCCGCTGGTGGCCGAACTCGAAACCTGGCTGCGCGAGCAGCACGATAGGCTTTCCGCCAGGCCATCGACTACAGCCTGAAATGCTGTGCGGTGCATCGCCGTCGGCTGCCACAACTGGACCTTCTCTGGCTCCGACACAGGCAGCGAACGCGCCGCCGCCATCTACACCCTCATCGAGACCGCCAAACTCAACGACGTCGCCCCCCGCGCCTGGCTCGCCGATTGTCCTCGCCAAGCTGCCCGGACCATCCGGCCAAACGCATCTGCGAACTATTTGCCCTGGAACCTGGCCCGCAACACGGCAATGCCGCGCCGCCGCGTGACGTTCAGACTCAACGACGGCTTTCACCGTACGCGTACCGAGCAACGGCGGACTTCGACGGTGAGGTGGACGAGGTGGAGGTGGTCGGGGATAAGGGATTTGTAGTGCTCGGGCGGGCGGGGATCGTGGGTCACGACGGAGATGATGCCGGAATAGGCGTTGGGGCCGATCGACCAGACATGAAGGTCGGCGATGCGGTTGTCGGCGTCGCCTTCGATTGCCGCGCGCACGTGATCGCGGACCACCGCGGGCGCCTCGCGGTCGGTCAGCACGCGGCCGGTCTGGCCGATCAGCTGCCAGGCCCAGCGCGAGATCAAGAGCGCGCCGACCACGCCCATGAGCGGGTCCATCCAGGCGAGGCCGTAGAACTTGCCGGCGGCGAGTGCCACGATCGCCAGCACCGAGGTCACGGCGTCGGCCAGCACATGCAGATAGGCGGCGCGCAGGTTGTGGTCGTGATGGTCGTCCGCGTCGTCATGATCGGGCGACTCGCTGGTACCGAGGATGATGGCGCTGACGGCGTTGACCAGCAGGCCGGCGACGGCGACCAGGATGGCCTGATCGAAGACGATCGCCACCGGCACGACGAAGCGGTGGATGCTTTCGAACGCCATGACGATCGCGAAGGCCACCAGCAGCACGGCGCTGGCGAAGCCGGCGAGCGAGCCGATCTTGCCGGTGCCGAAAGTGAAGCGGCGGTCATGGGCGTAGCGGCGGGCATAGACATAGGCCAGCACGGCGATGGCGAGCGCCGCGGCGTGAGAGGCCATGTGCAGCCCGTCGGCCAGCAGCGCCATGGAGCCGTAGGCGAGGCCGGCGGCGATCTCCACGAGCATGAAGGCGGCGGTGAGGCCGAGGGCGACGACGGTGCGGCGCTCGCCGGCGCGGCGCCGGTCCTGACCGAAGCCGTGGTCGTGGCCGTACTGCTCCAGCAACTGCGGGTCGGTGTGCATGGCCCGGACTTATAGCCGATCGGCGCCGCGGCGGTAAGGCGCGGCTAGCGCCGGCACAGAAGGATGATGAATGCGATGCCGCCGACCAGGCCGGTGACGACGCCGATCGGCAGGTCCTCGGGCGCCAGGACCGTCCGGGCGACCACATCGGCCCACACCAGCGCCACCGCGCCGAGCAGGGCCGAGGCCGGGACGACCCGCACATTGTCGCTGCCGACCATCAGGCGCGCGACATGCGGGATCATCAGACCGACGAAGCCGATGGCACCGGAAAACGCCACCATGACCCCGGTCAGCAGGGCGGTGACGACGAACAGGCGGAAGCGCAGCCGTCGCACCGACAGGCCGAGCGCCGTCGCCGTCTCGTCGCCCATGGCCAGGGCGTTGAGCTCGCGGGCGCGGACGACGAGATAGGCGAGCGCCGCCGCCAGCGCCGTCAGCGGGAAGAGCAGGTGCGACCACTGCGCCAGGCCGAAGCCGCCGAGCATCCAGAACACCACGGTGTGCGCCGCCCGCGGATCGCCGAGATAGATCAGCAGGCTGCCGAGCGCGCCGATGACGAACGAGGCGGCGACGCCGGCCAGCACGAGCCGGTCGGCGGACACGGCATCGGTCAGCCGGGCGACCGAGGTGACCGCGACGATGGCGCCGAGCGCGCCGCAGAAGGCAAACAGCGGCACGGTCAGCGGCCCCAGGACCAGGCCGGTATGGAGCAGCGCCACGATCGCGCCCAGCGCCGCGCCTGAGGAGACGCCGAGCAGATGCGGATCGGCCAGCGGATTGCGCGTCGCCGACTGCAGGGTGGCGCCGACCACCGCCAGCCCGGCGCCGACCAGCGCCGCCAGGATGGCGCGCGGGAAGCGCACGTCCCAGACGATGCTCTCGCGCCCGGCCGACCAATCGGAGGCGACGGTGCCCGGCGTGATCTTGTTGATCACGATCGACCAGACCGTCTCCAGCGGGATTGGCGCCGCGCCCAGGGAGACGCCGGCGGACACGGACAGACCGACGAGCGCAGCGGTTCCCGCCGCGATGACGACAGGCCAGGCGGCACTGCGGCTCCCACCCAGCTCAGAACTGCTCGGGGCGGAAGGCACGGGCCAGACGCTTGATGGCCTCAATGTTGCGGGGGCCGGGCGTGGCCTCGACATATTCGAGCACGACGAAGCGGTCATTCTTGACGGCGTCGAGGTTCTTGAAGGCCGGGTTGCCCTTCATGAAGGCGATCTTCTGCTCGGCCGTGACGTCGCCGTAATTGACGATGACGACGACCTCCGGGTTGCGCTCGATCACCAGCTCCCAGGACACCTTGACCCAGCTCGATTCGACGTCGTCGACGATGTTGCGGCCGCCGGCGGCCTCGATCATGGCGGTGGGGATGCCGTAGCGGCCGGAGGTGAAGGGCTGGTCCTCGCCGGAATCGTAGACGAAGACGCGGACCGGAGTCGTCATGTCCGCGGTCCTGGCGAGGAACGCCGCCAGATCGGCCCGGTAGCCCTCGACCAGCGCCCGGGCCCGCTCCTCGACGCCGAAGATCTTCCCAAGGTTGAGCAGGTCCACGAACATGTCGTCGAGGGTCGACTTGTACTTTTTCATGATGTGGATGCAGGACTCGGTCAGCTCGTAGACCTTCATGCCGTGGCGGGCGAGGGTTTCCGGCGTCACCTCGCCGCCCACCTCCAAGCCGTAGTTCCAGCCGGCGAAGTAGAAATCGGCGTCGGCGTTGAGCAGCACCTCCTTGGTCGGGTATTTGGGCGACAGCTCCGGCAGCTCGCGCACGCCCTGGCGCAGCGTCTCGTCCATCGTCTTCCAGCCGGAGACGCCGGTGTAGCCGACCATGCGGTCGTCGAGCTTCAGCGCCAGCATCATTTCGATCAGGTTGACGTCGTTGGCGATGGCACGCTGCGGCGGACCGTCGAAGGTGACCTGGCGGTTGCAGCTCTGCACGGTGACCGGATAGGCGGCGGCAGGAACTGCCAGGGCGAGCAGGCCGCCGGCGAGGATGAGGGCAAGAGCGATCGGGCGTGTCATTCGGCCGCCTCCGCTTGGACGGGTCGGGCGGGGATGCTGAAGAAGAAGCGCGCGCCGCTGCCGTCGCGCGAAGGATCGCGGCGGGCGCGAACCGCGAAGACCTCCGATATGCGCTCGGCCGTCAGCACCTGGTCGGGCGGACCGAAGGCCACGACGCGGCCGCCGGCCATGAGCGCGACCCGGTCGGCGAAATCGGCGGCGAGGTCGATGTCGTGGAGCGTGGTCACGATGGTGATGCGCAGCGCCTTCAGCAACTGCAGGATCTCCAGCTGATGGCGGATGTCCAGGTGGTTGGTCGGCTCGTCCAGCACGATGATGCGGGGATCCTGGGCGAGTGCGCGCGCCACCAGCACGCGCTGTTTCTCGCCGCCCGACAGCGATGCGAAGACCCGGTCGGCCATGCCCTGCAGCTCCAGATGCTCGAGCGCGTGGGCGGCGAGCCGGCGGTCGCGCTCGCTCCAGGACGCCAGGCCCTGGCGGTGGGGGATGCGGCCGAGCAGCACGATGTCGCGCACGCGGAACGGAAAGTCGGCGGGTGCCTCCTGCAGTACCACCGCCATCTTCTGGGCGACGCGGCGCGCCGGCACGGCCCAGACGTCCTCGCCGTCTACCAGCACGCGGCCGCGGTCCGGCCGGTAGGCGCGGTATAGACAGCGCAGCAGCGTGGTCTTGCCAGCGCCGTTGGGGCCGACGATGGCGATGCGCTCGCCGGCGGCAGCGGCGAGCGCGACCTCGGAAATGATGGGCCGGCCGCGATCCGGTCCCCAGGCGAGGTCGCGGACTTCCAGCGCGGCGGCGTCGGACTTGCAGCTCATGTCACGGCACCCTCGTCACGCCTGCGCCACCAGGGACTCGGCGCTGCTGATGCCGCAGGCGAAGACGCTGTCCTCGATGTTGAGCGCGGTCACCCTGCCGTTGTCGACGATCATCGAGTAGCGCCTCGACCGCTCGCCCAGGCCGAAATCGGAGAAATCCTCCTGCAGGCCGAGGGCGCGCGTCAACTCGCCCTTGTCGTCGGCCAGCATCATGATGTCGCCGCCGACCTTGTGGTCCTTGCCCCAGGCATCCATGACGAAGGGATCGTTGACGGAGACGCAGACGATGCGGTCGATCTTCTTACCCTTGAAGGCGCCGGCCTTAGCGACGAAGCCCGGCAGGTGCTGGGCCGAGCAGACCGGCGTGTAGGCGCCGGGCAGGCCGAACACGGCGACGCGCTTGCGGGCGAACAACTCGCCGGTCGTGATGGATGCGGGCCCCTTGTCGCTCATGTACATCAGGCGAGCGGCGGGGATGTTGTCGCCGATCTTGACGGCCATGTCGTCGTTCCTCCTTGCTCAGGACTTCTTTGTCAGCACGCCGGCGAGCTGGCCGGAGGCATAGGCGAAGAGCGCGCCGATGACCATGGACAGGGCCACCACGATGAGTGCGTTGTCCAGCGAGGCCGACGTCAGCACGGCCATGTCGAGCTTCCCCGGCGTCTGCAGCAGGAAGGCGAAGGTGCAGGCGTAGCCGTAGGTCGTGCCCGGTATGGACGACAGCAACTTGACGTGGGCGGCCAGAATGTAGGCCGCCACGGTGATCGCGACGACGATGCCGGCCCAGAGCGGCAGCGACAGCGCGCCGGCGAGCGGGATGCCCAGGATGATCAGCGCGGCGATCCAGGCGACGATGACGCCGAAGACGTTGCAGATGATCGTGCTCTTCAGCGCCTCCATGTTGCCGCCAGAGTGGAAGTAGCAGGCCCAGGCGGCGAAGGCTGCCCAGATGAGAATGGTGCCGACGGCGAGGAAGATCAGGGTCGCCACCCCGCCGAGCAGGCCAACGCCGATCGCCAATGCCACGAGAGTCGTCATGATTCTGCCCCCCATTTTGTTGCAGCGATGCACAGAAAGACTCGACTAAGGTCCGCGCTCGAACAGCCAACCGTGGACGTCGACCCATGTTGCCGCCACGGTTACTGCCTCCGTCCGGATGCCGACTGTCCCTAGGTTCGTTTCGACAGGTATGCCGCTGTTGACGGCGCCGCGCACCAGGCACTGGATCAGGTCGTCCGGCATGTTCTCCAGCGTCATGTGAGCACCGCAGGCATAGTCCATCTTGATCCGCCATTTCGCCCGGCTGAGCCGTTCGTAGGTATGCCGGCAGATTTCGGTCCACTGCATGGTGAACCGGTTGATGCGGCTGTCGGTGATCATGCGGCTTGTCTGCTCGTCTTCACGGGGCCGCGCGGACCGCAACGTGCCCGCGGGCACGCTGCGGCCGGATGTCCGCGACTATGTCGACTCGAGCGGCGACAGCTTGCCGCCGATCCACCGCTCGAGTCGCGTGAAGAAATGCTACGCAGTGCCGTCCTCAACTCCGCGCGACGCAGGCCGCAAACCCCGCCGTGAATTCCTCACGGTCGAGATTGCGGCCGATCACCACATATTCGGTTCGTTTCGTTTCGTCCGGTCGCCAGCGTCGATCGCGCTGCAGCGAGGTCAGCATGCGCACGCTCTGGAACACGATTCGCTCGGGGAACCCCAGAGCGTAGAACAGGCCCTTGGTGCGGAACAGGTCCTCGCCACGCTTCTGCAGGTAGGACTGCAGCCAGATCTGGAACTTGTTGAGGTCGATGGGCCGGTCTTCCCGCAATACGAACGAGCCCACGGCCTGATCGTGCTCGTGGGCTAGGTCGTCAAGGAATGTCGGATCGACCTCAAGCTTGGCCGCCACGTCGAAGGCGCGAACGTCGAAGATGTGCGCTAGGTCGATGGCGCCGTATTCCGTGTGATGGATCTTGGCCATCGGATTGAGGGAGCGCACCCGGCGCTCGACCTGCTTCAACTCGTCGACCGACACCAGGTCGGTCTTGTTGATGAGGATGATGTCGGCGAAAGCGACCTGCTCCTGGGCCTCGTGGCTGTCGCGCAGGTTGCGCTCGATGTTGCAGGCGTCGATCATGGTGACGAAGGCGTCGACGTTGAAGCGCGACTTGATCTCGTCGGCGATGAAGAAGGTCGAGGCCACGGGCGCGGGATCGGCCAGGCCGGTGGTCTCGATGAGCACGGCGTCGAGATCGGCACGTTTGGTCAGGTTGTCGAGGGTGCGGATGAGGTCGCCGCGCACGGTGCAGCACAGGCAGCCGTTGTTGAACTCGATCAGCTGTTCCCGGCCCTCGGACTCCACTAGCTGGGAGTCGATGCTGACCTCGCCGAACTCGTTCTCGATGACCGCGACCTTGCGGCCATGCTGTTCGTGCAGGATGCGGTTGATCAGGGTCGTCTTGCCGGAGCCGAGGAATCCGGTGATGACCGACACCGGGATCTTGGTGGTTCCGGCTTGAGCTGACTGCTGATCGGGCATGCGAAGATCCTCGTTGTTGTCGTGCAATGCCGCGGACATCGGCATCTGCCGACCCGGCGGACCAGCTTACGCCAGTCCGCCGGGTGCGGCTAACGCCTAAGCCGCCGGCCGCGGCGTTTGCACCACCGTCTTGGTCATCATGGCAATGCCCTTTTCCAGGATCTCCTTGCGGTTCGGCGGCGGCAAGGCGTCGCCGCGCATCTGGTCATAGGGCACCACGACCCAGCAGGCGCAGCCCCACAGGCACTCGCCGGCCATGCCCTGGAAGCGGATCGCCGGCTCGGACATCATGACGCCGAGATCGAGGATCCAGGAGTGGAGCAGCAGCTTCTCCTCCCAGCTATGCTTGTCGTAGGACTCGCGGCTTCTCCAGAAGGCCTGCAGATCTGTCTTCGCCACGCCGGGCATGATAATGTCGGCGTAGGCCGTGAGGTGGTCGAAGAACTCGTGGTCGAACGTCTCGAGTGTCGATTCGTTGGGCAACAGGTACTCGGACGTGAGCTTCTCGCTGAGTTTCTTGTGCAGCTGATCCGGGCCCAGTTCGCGCGGGGAGTGGCTGTGATACTCGATGTAGTCGGTCTTGAACCCAGGCTTCAGGCCGGACCAGGCGGGGATGTGGTCGATCCACTCGTTGATGACCGTGCGCCACTTGCTGATCGCCTCGCCCGGCAACACCTGTACGCCCGGATGGGTGAACTTGGCCAGGTTGAACAGCGTCCAGTTGCGCGACTTGCCGCTGATGGTCTCGTGCGGCGCGCCGGTGAAGCCGGCCGGCCGCATGGCGCGGAACAGCACCCGCCCATAGTCCATTGCGGCGAAGCGCATGAACGAGTCGGCGACGAACTTGTTGGTCACCATCTGCCGGATATGGTCGCGCACCGCCTTCTCGCCGGTATTGGTGTAGGCGGTCAGCCGCTTCCAGGAGTGCTCGGGATTGACGACGAAGAAGCCGCCGGTGAACGGGCTGCGATAGAGGTCGCCCCACACCGCGGTGACGCCGGCGTTCTTGTCGTCGTCAAGCATGCAGTCGATCTCGTTCAGCGTCGGGAACAGACTGCCGTTGGTGTACATCTCGGGATCGCCGCTGTTGGGCAGCTGGCCGACGCCGATGACCGGGATGCGCCGGCCGAGCTTCACGCTCGACAGATGGCGCGCGAGATCGACGACGATGCCGCTGCCGGTGCCGCCGGCGAGACTGAAGCAGACCAGCACGATCGACGGCAGACCGCATTGCTCAACGCTGGCGGCGAACTTCGCCAGTTCCTTGTCGAGTGGCTTGTCGCCGTCATAGTAGGCCTTACCGTAGATGGCCTTGGCCACGGCCCGCGGGATGTGTTCACCGGCCTTCGGCAGCTTGATGTCGCTGGGCAGCCAGGGCTCGTAGTTCGGGTTCCAGTAGTAGCGCGGATATTCGAGCTTCAGAAACTCGCGATAGCGCCGCAGCGTCGCGAACAGTTCGTCCTTGTTTGGCACCTCGAGCGCGATCGACTGGAACTGGAAGCGCTCCGAGGGGATGTTCCGCTGCTTCAGGCGATCATGGAAGCCTTCGGCATAGTCTTTCGCTTGCTGCATGTCCCGTTCGCCGATGTCGACGACCATGGCGGTGAAGCGCGCCCGCGGATCTTCCAGCATGTCCTCGATCTCGCCGGTGCGCAGCAGCGCGTCGACATAGCCGGCGCCCGTGCGACCGATACCGACCACATGGATGCAGTGCGGGGACTGGGCGCCCGTCGCACTGTGATACATGGATAACGCCATCTCATAACCTCCCGTTTCGCTCACTGTTCAGAATCAATGCGATTCGCATTACGCCTAGCACCGAGGTCTGTAGCCCTCGTCCTTGTTGAGGATGCCGAGGTCGCGGAGGATGTGCGCGGCCGAGGTCGCCCGCTCGTCGGTGACGTAGATGCGGTAGTCCTCGACGAACAAGCCGGGGTCGCGGGCGATCACGCCCTGTTCGATCAGCTCGACGCCCTTCTCCAGGTTCTTGCGGCTCAACTTCGCCGTCCACAGCGGCGACTTGATGTGGATCGCCTCGTCGTCGGCGCCGGTCACCGTCAGCGTCTTGCCGCCGGCGACCGTCGGGACTTCGGCGCCCTTGCCGTACGTCTTCTTCACTTTCGCCCAGTCCAGTGCCATAGCTTGTCATCCTTTCTCCGCCGGCCCCGCTGGAGCCGCCGGTGCTATTCGGCTGCGGCTGCCTCGATCTTCTCGTCCGGGCCACGAATGCCCTGATAGGGCACCACGACCCAGCAGGCGCAGCCCCACAGGCACTCGCCGGCCATGCCGTCGAAGCGGATCGCCGGCTCGCACAGCATGACGCCGAGATCGAGCAGCCAGGAGTGGTCCATCAACTTCTCGTCCCAC
The DNA here is from genome assembly GCA_016870055.1 of Alphaproteobacteria bacterium. Classification (GTDB taxonomy): domain Bacteria; phylum Pseudomonadota; class Alphaproteobacteria; order Reyranellales; family Reyranellaceae; genus Reyranella. The sequence continues at coordinate 9,801 of VGCQ01000084.1, forward strand.
TCCTTGGTGTCGTAGGCGTCGCGCGCTTCGAAGAAGAGACGCAGGTCGGTCTTGCTGACGCAGGGCAGCACGAACTGGGCGGTTCCCGGCCGCATCCCTTTCGACTCCACGATCTCCGGATCGGCCAGCGGCGAGAACAGCTTGCCGAGCTTCGCCGCGGCCGCCACCGCCTTCTTGTCGCCGGCACTACCGGTCCGCAGTTCGATGAACTCGGGCTTGTAGGTGTGGCGCAGGCCGAGCTGCCCGCGCAGGTTGTCGCCCACTGCCACGCCCTTGTCGAGGTCGACGAAGCCCAGCACATGGGCCCATTTCGGGCCGTATTGCGTTCGGGCGGCGCTGTGCTGCGTCGGTGGCGCGCCGACCCAGTTCAGCAGCCGCAGCGTTTCCCACAGGTCGGCGCCATTGTTGCGGGTGAGCAGCGAGGCGATCTCCTCGTCGACGCGCGCATGGATGGCGGCGAGGTCCTTGGTGGCATCGAATAGATGCTGCTGCGGCACCACCAGAAAGCCGCCGGTGAAGGGGTTGCGATAGAGATCGCCCCAGACCGTGATAACGCCCTGGTTGTTGTCGCCGTCGCCCATGCAGTCGAGCTCGTTGATGACCGGGAACAGGCTGGCGCCGCGATGCTCGGGCGCGTCGCCAGTGCAGGGCGCAACGCCGATGCCGAGCACCAGCGCCCGGCGTCCGAACTTCACGTTCGACAGATGGCGCGCCAGGTCGACGACCATGCCGCTGCCAGTGCCACCGCCCAGGCCGAAGACGACGCAGATAATCGACTGGCAGGTCGAGGCGTTGACGCTGTCGGCGAATATCTGCAGTTCGCGGTCGAGCGTGCGCGCGCCGTCATAGTAGGCTTTGCCGTAGATGGCCTTGGCGACCGCGCGCCGGAGGTGCGATCCCGTCGCCGGTAATTCGATGTTGGAGGGGATCCAGGGCTCGTAGTTCGGGTTCCAGTAGTAGCGGGGATATTCGAGCTTCAGGAACTCGCGGAAGCGCCGCAGTGTCGCGAACAGATCGTCGCGCGTGGGCACGTCAAGGGCGACCGTTCGCACCGAAGCCTTGTCGGCCGGCAGCTTGGCAGCGGCGGCATGTACCGCCCCCAGATCCTGGTCGCCGATATCAATCGCGAGCGCCGTGAAGCGACTTCCGTCATGGGCGAAGAACCCCTCAGGCGCGTCCTTGATCATCTGCGCGATCACGTCGGCGCCGGTCTTGCCGAGGCCAACCACATGGACGGCACACGGCGTGGTCTGCGCCTCGCCGATGCGATGGATGCCCCGCTTGAGCGCGTCGAGTTTCCGTTTGTTGATCTGGACTTCCGCCACTTCTGGCACTTCTGGCATGACGTTCCTCCCTATCGAATGGCATCCTAGCGCGGGTGCCGCCGTCGTCCTGGACCATGCGCGTGAGGAAGTCGGACGCCTCGTGGCGGACGAATTCCTCCTTCCCGAAGCGAGAGCGACCTCCCACTCCGAGCACATTGAGTTACCAAAGGACCCACCGGATCGCGCTGCTGCGACCGCACCACCGAGGACATTCCCTGTCCTCAACGCCAATATCCCGCGCCCGAGGCGCCAAAAGAAAACCCCACCGCTCATTCACATCCGAATGACAACGATGGGGCCCCGGTGCCCGAATCATAGCCGCGGCATCGCTGCCGCGTTTCTCGCTCGGTCAAACTACCAAGCGCAGATCATACCCAAAACATCAAACTCGGAAAGAGTCAACAAAAAAGTTTGCATTCGGTGGGCGTCGACTATTCGTCTTGGCCAGACGGCTTCCATCCTGTTACGCCGCGCGGGCCGAAGCAGAGGCGGCCAGTGCGGCCGCAGTATCGACTCACCAGCCGAAGGACGCAAGGTCAAGGGTGCGCCATGTCACGTAATCGTCTCGACCGGGAAACGAGCGCCTATCTGCGCCAGCACGCCGACAATCCCGTGCATTGGCATCCCTGGGGTGCGGCCGCGTTCGATGAGGCGCAACGGCTGAACAAGCCGATCTTGCTGTCCATCGGATACTCTGCCTGCCACTGGTGCCACGTCATGGCCCATGAGAGCTTCGCCGATGCGGAGACGGCGGCGCTGATGAACGAGCTGTTCGTCAACATCAAGGTCGACCGCGAGGAGCGGCCGGACGTCGATGCGCTCTATCAGACTGCACTGGCGCTGATCACGGGACGCGGCGGCTGGCCCCTGACTTTACTCCTAACGCCCTACGGCGAGCCGTTCTATGGCGGCACCTACTTTCCGCCGGTGGCGCGGCAGGGCGCGCCGCCGTTCCGCGACGTGCTGCGGTCGGTGCACCAGGCCTATGTGGCACAACCCGACAAGATCGAGAACCAGCGCGTCGCCATCCTCAGCGCGCTGGCGGCGGCGGCGCGGCCGCAGGCGGGCGACGGGCTGTCGCTCGCCGGCGCGGACGCCGCCGCCGCACGGCTGCATGCGACGGCCGACCCGACCCATGGCGGCTTCGGCGGCGCCCCGAAGTTCCCGCAGGCGGCGGCGCTGCAGCTGCTGTGGCGCACCCATCTGCGCGGCAAGCATCCCGACTATCGCGCGGCCGTGCTCTTGAGCGCGGAGCGGATGTGCGAGGGCGGCATCTACGACCACATCGGGGGCGGCTTTCATCGCTATGCCACGGATGAACGCTGGCTGGTGCCGCATTTCGAGAAGATGCTCTATGACAACGCGCTGCTGATCGACCTGTTGGCGCTGCTGTGGCAGGCGACGAAGGACCCGCTGTTCGCCCGGCGCATCCGCGAGACGGCGAATTGGGCGCTGCGGGAGATGGCGCTGCCCGACGGCGGCTTCGCCAGCACGCAGGATGCCGACAGCGAGGGCGAGGAAGGCCGCTTCTATGTCTGGAGCGCAGCAGCGGTGGACCAGTTGCTGGGCGACGACAGCGGCTTCTTTAAGGCGGCCTACGACATCAGCGCGAAAGGCAACTGGGAGGGACGCAACATTCCCAACCGGCTGCAGACGCCGCCGACGACCCCGGAGAGGGAGGCACGGCTTGCCGCTCTGCGCGAGAGGCTGTTCATAGCGCGCACGCAGCGCCCGGCACCGCACTGCGACGCCAAGGTACAGGCCGACTGGAACGGGCTGATGATCGCGGCGCTCGCCAACGCCGCGACGGTGTTCGAGGAGCCAGCTTGGCTGGCGGCGGCCGAGCGTGCCTTTGCCTTCGTGCGCACGCAAATGGCAATGGACGGGCGGCTCGCCCACGGCTTCTGCGACGGCCGCCGGACGGCGGTCGCAATCCTCGACGACTACGCCAACATGGCGCGCGCAGCCCTTGTGCTCCATGAGGCGACGGGGCAAGCCGATTGCGTCGCCGCGGCCGAGGAGTGGGTCGCCGTGGCCGACCGGCACTATTGGGACCGCAAAGCCGGCGGGTATTTCCTGACCGCCGACGACAGCGAGGGGCTGATCACCCGCATGAAAACCGCAAACGACCAGCCGCTGCCCTCCGGAAATGGGACGCTGCTGGGCGTGCTGGCACGGCTGCATATGCTTACGGGCAAGACGGACTATCGGACTCGCGCCGAGGCGATCGCCGCGGCGTTCGGTGGAGCGGCGCCGAAGAACCCCGCCGCGCTCGCGACCCTCCTCAACGAATACGAGACGCTGCAACGGATGACGCAGGTCGTGCTAATCGGAGGGCGGGACGAGGCAGCCACGGAGCGGCTGCGCCGCGTCGTGTTTGAGAGCTGCCTGCCCAACCGCCTGCTGATGCAGATCACGCCGGGCACCGTCCTGCCGGCGGGCCACCCGGCCGCCGGCAAGACGGCGCGCGACGGCCGGCCGACGGCCTATGTCTGCGCCGGCACCACCTGCTCCCTGCCGATATGCGATGCCGATAGCCTGCGGGCGGCCCTAGCAGGCTGCTGAAAAACTCAGAGGGGGTACAGGGATGAGCAACAATCGAATCCAGCAAAGCCCGACATTGAAATCAATCGTGCGTGTTGGGCCTCGTTCTTGAGTCAATGTTGCGCGCCACCGTGCACAAAACCCTTTTCGGCAGCCTGCTAGGCGACGGAAACGACGACACTCCATCACCACGATAACCAGGGGAAATCTCTTGAGGGAACAAGGGCCGAATCCGTGCATTCATGTTCTATGACCTGCTTGAATGCTCACATGCCAGACAATCCGGCGGGAATGACATTCCCAGGTAACCAGACGAGGCTCCGTTGCCGGCTTGGATCCAGGAACCGCGCGTTGAGGGACCAAGTTCTGAGCCGTTCAAGCGATTGACTAACTCGATAACGAGGCTCGCTTGCGCAAATGAGCGAATCGCGGCATTCCAGGGTCGCACGGTTCCCATGGCCCATTAAGGGATCATTTGTCGAATCTTAATCATGTTTTAAGGGAGCGAATGCACCAATTGATCCGAGGCCTGCATCCATACTCGCACTCAGAGCCCGTTTGAGAATGGGGATTCCCTCGAAGCAGCGTTCGTGATTCACCCTATGCATGTGGACACGAACGACGCGAGGCCGCATGGCCGCGATCGAGCGGAAGACCAAGCGTTATCCGACCGATCT
>VGCQ01000085.1 GCA_016870055.1 Alphaproteobacteria bacterium
TCGTTGCCGGCATAGGTTGCAGCCACCTTGTAGCCCTTGTCCTTCAACATGCGCGAGACGGCCGCACCGATCCCACGAGTTCCGCCTGTCACGACTGCAACACGTCCGGCCATGAATTCCTCCCTGCTTTGCCGAGGACGCACTTTAGCCCGTTCCGCAGGGCGGCGGGCTAGTGGCACGAATTCGCAGGCGGCGGCGGATAACGGCGTACGCGGCCGGTGGCGTAGGACAGCCATCATGAAGCCCTTCACCGCCCTCCTCGGCGCCTCGGCCGGCACCCACGCCGCCGACCAACTGGCGCTCGCCACCTTGCCGCTCACCGCCAGTCTGGTCCTCGGCGCCGGTCCCGACCTGATCGGACTCCTGGTCGCCGCACAAAGCGCGGCCTGGCTGCTGGTGTCGCTGCCGGCCGGCGTATGGGTCGACCGGCTGAAGCGGCGCTCCTTGTTGCTGCTGGCCCTTGGCCTCGGCTTCCTGGCGTCGCTGGTGGCGGTCATGGCGGCAGCCGTCGGCCTGCCCGGCTTGCTGGGCATCGCAGCCTTCGCCGGCGCCTGTGGCACCGTGATCTATGTCCTGACCTCGGTGTCGTTGCTGCCCAGCCTGGTCATCGCCGATGCGCTGCCGCGCGCCAACGCCCGGCTGGAGCTTGCACGAGCGGCGGTAAGCCTCGCCGCCCCCTTTGCAGCGGGCTTGCTGGCTCAACACCTCTCGCCGACCTGGGGCTACGGGCTGGCCGCTCTCGGCGCAGCCCTGGCGGTCGTGTGCATCATGGCGTTGCCGAGCGCGGCAGCACCGCCGGCCGGCACACAGCGCTCGTCCTTTGTCTCCTCGATCCGCGAGGGCGGCCGCTTCGTGATCCGTCACGAGCTACTGCGCGGCATCGGCCTCTGCGCCATCCTTTGGAACTTTGCCTTCTTCGCCCTGCTCGCGATCTGGACGCCACTGGCGCTGGGGCCGCTCGGCCTCGATCCGGCGCGCATGGGCCTCGCCCAGTCGGCCTACGGCGCGGGCCTCATCGCCGGCGCCCTGGTCGCCCCGATCTCCTCGCGCCGCTTGCCACCGCTCATCACGCTGATCTTCGGGCCAGCGGTCTCGGTGGTCGCGGCAGGGCTGTTCCTCGCTGCGCCGACCGGCGATGGCCTGACGCTCGCTGCGGTCGGCCACTTCCTGGTCGGCTTCGGCCCGATGCTCTGGCTGATCTGCCAGACCACGGTTCGCCAGCTCGTGACGCCGGCTTCGCTGCTGGGCCGGGTCAATGCTACGGTGCAGACCGCGATCTACGGCGTCCGGCCGCTCGGAGCGCTGGCCGGCGGCATGGTGGCCGCACAGATCGGCCTCTCTGCCGCCTTGGCCATGGTGGCCGTCGCCTTTGTGCTGTCGACCCTGGTGATCCTATCGTCGCCGCTGGCTCAGCTGAGGGTGATGCCAAGGCCAGTGGCGACATAGCGGTCACTTGACCCCTGCGCTCCGTCGGTCGACCTTAGCGGCGGAGGTCGGGGGATGAAGAAATCACTGATGGCGTTCGCATTGTTGTCGCTGGCGGCCTGCAGCGGGAATTCGGACTTCAACAGGTACAACAACCCGTTTGGCACCGGGACCTTTCCGGTGGCCAACGATGGCCAAGCGGCGCTCTATCTCGTGCGCGACGTCTCGTCTCCCGACGCGCCACCGATCAACATCACCTTGAATGATGCGCCGGTTGGCGGCCTCCCCCCGTCGAGCTACATGCGGCTCAACCTCGATCCCAGGCTCTACGACTTCCGGGCCTACGGTTCGCAGGCCAACAACGAATTGATCGTCACCGTGGCGCCGGGGCAGACGCGTTTCCTGCTGGCGCAACCGACGCCATCGGGCAGTGCCGAACTGCTCGAACTGTCGCAGGAACAAGGCCGACGGTTGGTGCGCAAAGGTCAGGCCATCGAACCGATGGCCTACTGACGAAGACGCCCGAAGGCCAGGCCTCCGGGCGTCCGATCAGACCGTCGGAATGCGCGTCAATCGCGCTGGACGCACATGGCGATGCCCATGCCGCCACCGATGCACAGTGTGGCGAGGCCCTTCTTGGCATCGCGCTTCTGCATCTCGTAGAGCAGGGTCGTCAGCACGCGCGCGCCCGAGGCGCCGATCGGATGGCCGAGCGCGATCGCGCCGCCATTGACGTTGAGCTTGTCGGCGTCGAGACCGAGCTGCTTGCCGACCGCAACCGCCTGGGCGGCGAAAGCTTCATTGGCTTCGACCAAGTCGAGATCCTTGACCGACCAGCCGGCTTTCTTCAGCGCCGCCCGCGACGCAGTCACCGGGCCGATGCCCATGATCGCCGGATCGACACCGGTGGTCGCCCACGACACGATCTTGGCCAACGGCTTGATGCCGCGCTTCTTGGCTTCGTCGGCCGTCATCAACACCAGCGCCGCCGCGCCATCGTTGATGCCCGAGGCGTTGCCGGCGGTCACCGAGCCTTCCTTGGCGAAAGCCGGCCTGAGCTTGCCCAGGGCGTCGACCGTCGTGCCATGGCGCGGGAACTCGTCGGTGTCGACCACGATGTCGCCCTTGCGGGTCTTCACGGTGACCGGAACGATCTCGTCCTTGAAGCGGCCCGACTTCTGCGCCGCCTCGGCCTTGTTCTGCGATGACGCCGCGAAGGCGTCCTGCTCGGCGCGCGTGATCTGGTACTTCTGCGCCACGTTCTCGGCGGTGTTGCCCATGTGATAGCCGTGGAAGGCGTCCCACAGGCCGTCCTTCAACATGGTGTCGACCATCTTCAGCTCGCCCATCTTGGTGCCGTCGCGCATATGCGCGGCGTGCGGCGCCTGGCTCATGCTCTCCTGGCCGCCGACCACCATGATCGAGGCGTCGCCGTTGCGGATCGCCTGCCAGCCGAAGGCTACGGCGCGCAGGCCCGAGCCGCAGAGCTGATTGATGCCGAGCGCCGTCTTGTCGACCGGCACGCCGGCATTGACCGCCGCCTGGCGGGCCGGGTTCTGGCCCTGTCCCGCGCTCAGGATCTGGCCCATGATCACTTCGTCGACTTCCTCGGGCTTGATCTTGGCGCGCTCCAACGCGCCCTTGATCGCGACCTTGCCGAGATCGTGCGCCGGGATCGAGCCGAGCGCGCCGTTGAACGAACCGATGGGCGTGCGCGCTGCGCTCGCGATGACGATGTCCGCTGCCATGTAACTCTCCTTGCCTGCCGCCCTCACGCGGACTTTATAGGCCGCGCACGGCCACCGGCAAGGACCCCTCATGGGCCGGCTTCAACCCGAAGAGCGGCCGGACGAACCGGAACGGACGGACCAGTCCGACGTAGATCGCCGCTGTTCCGAGGAACGTCGCCAGGACTGCCAGGATGAAACCGGCAACCGGCGGCACGCCTGACCGCAACAACCAGTAGACGGCGATCACCGTCACCGTCTGATGCAGGATGTAGAAGGGATAGACGGCCTCGGTCGCTTCGGCGAGGAAGGCCGGACGTCTGGTCAAGTGGCGATGGGCGAAGCCCACGATGGCGAACAGCCAGGCCATGGTGTTGACTCCCGAAAGCAGCGCAAAGGCCGGTCGATCGGCGGCGGCGATGGTCGGGCGCACCGCGCCATCGATGAACAAGAAGTAGAGAACGCCGTAGGCCGCGACGCCGACCGCAAGCGATAGCCATCGCTGCCGATCCAGCGCGGCGAGCAGGTCGGTCGAGCCGAACACGAACGCACCGTAGAGCAACAACAGGCCGTAATAGACCAAGCCGTGCCAATCACCGATCAGGCCGTTGGTGTTGTACGAAATCGGCGCCAGCCACAAGGCCGATGCCGCCAGCGGCAACGCCATCAGCCATTGCAGGCGAAGATGCGCGGCGACGCGGCCGGCGGCGGCAAGCGCACCGCGCCCATATTCGCTGCGCGCCCACAGGAAGAACGGCAGCAGCAGGAACGTCAGCACCAGCACATAGGCCAGGAACCAGAGATGATGCCAGCTCAGGTTTCCACCCGGATAGGCGCCGCCATCGAAGGCTTGCGGCAGCCACTGCCAGAACGACCCGGTGAATTGGCCGCGATGGAGCCGTTCGAGATAGACCTGCGGCGGCACGATCACCGCCATGGCGAAGACCAGCGGCAGGCCCAGACGCTTCAGCCGGTCGACGGCGAAGGCGCCGGCCGGCCGAGTGCCAAGCGCCAGCACGATCGCCGCTCCCGACACCAGGAAGATCAAGGGCATGCGCCAGCGGTTCGTGAAACGCATGACCTCGCGCAGCCAGTCGATGCGGTCGGTATCGGTGAGGTGCCAGGACCAGCCCGACCAAGCCATGCCGGCGTGGTAGAGGATCAGGAGGCCGAAGGCCAAGACGCGCAGCCAGTCGAGATCGGCGCGGCGGGACGGGGACATGGGGGCTCCGGACAGAGTGTTGCGTTCGTCCGTTCCCTACCCTCCAAGGCATTGATTCTGCTTTGAATTGTGATGACCGGCGCGATTCCTGGGACGACCGGCGATGACGATCGGACAAGCCGTCAGCTCTTTACCGGCACCAAGGCCTCGAAGCGGGCGCGATAGCGGCGACTGAGGCTGAGTTCGGCACCGTCCTGCAGTCGGATGCGCCAGTCGCCGCTCACCCAGGGGACGACCTCGGCGACGCGGGCGATGTTGACCATGTGCGATTTGTGCACACGCACGAAGCGCTCGGGATCGAGCTCGACCTCTAGCCTGCTGAGCGAGGAGCGAATCTCGAGACGCTCACCGCCGACATGCAGGACGGCGTAGTTGCCGGCGGCTTCGACCCAGTCGATGTCGGCGACCTCGACGACGACTTCGGTGCCGCCGCGCTTGCGAACGGCGAACCGCTGCGGCCGATTGGCCGTCGGCGACGCCGGCGCCGGGGCGACGGGCTGGGCGGCCGGCGGTCGCTTCAGCAGCAGGCCCAGAGCCAGCACGGCCGCACTCAGCAGGGCGTAGTTCACGAGATCCTTGCTGAACTCGTAGGCCAGGCGCTCGCCGGTCAGCGGCAGCTCGTAGCGCTCGCCCATCACGCCCACGAACCACAGCAACCGCAAGCCGACCAGACCGACCGTATGGATGAGGCTGAACGGCACGACAGCGAGCCCGTGCACCAGCAGGTTGCGCCAGCTGCCAGCAAGGGGAAATTTTCGATGCAGCCAGTACAGTGCCGGCAGCAAAGCGGCCACCACGAGATGGCTGGCCGTCTCCTGGATGACGGCGCGGCCAAAGCCGAGGCGAGGGGCGCGATCGGACATTTCGGAGTAGGCGTGAGCAAACACCGAAAGCGTCAACAGAACCGCCCAGATCGCCGGCATGCGCCAGTCGACGGCGCGGTTCTCGCTCACCATCACGACCGCTTGGCGGGAATGGCGCTCAACCAGTCGACCAACGGCGTCCAGCAGAGATCGCGTGCCCGACCGCTCACGACCATGCCGATATGGCCGAGCGGCAAGTCGAGTCGCTGGACGCGCTTCAGGCCGCGGCCGGGCTCGGCCAACGCCGCGGCCGAAAGCGGCGGCACGATGCGATCGCCCGACGGGATCATGACCAGGGACGGCACGTTGATCTTGGACGGCACGACGGGCTTGCCGGCGATCAGCCATCGCCCGGTTCCCGGCAGGTTGTCGCCGTACCAGTCGACCAGACATTCGCGCGCCGTGGGACCGGCGAGCGGCGCGCCGTCGTTCAGCCAATCCTCGAGCAGCACGAACTCGCGCGCCGAGTCGCCTTGCTGGTCCATGCCGAGGAAACGGCCGAACTTCTTGATCGCCAGCCAGGGATCGAGCGACCAGAACAGGGTCTGCAGCACGTCGACCGGCAGCTCGCCGAGCTGATCGGCGACGCGCGCCAACAATGGACCCGTCGCGGCGAGGAAGGCATGGCCCGTGCGGTCGGCATGGAAATCCCAGGGGGCGGCCAGCAGCGCGAGGCCGGCGACACGACGCGGCTGACGCGCCGCCAAGGCGACCGACAACGTGCCACCCATGCAATAGCCCATGACGGCCGCGGAACGGCGCGCGCGCTGGGTGATGAAGGCAAGAGCCCGTTCGAGGCGGGTCACGTAGGCGGTGGTGTCGAAGCCGCGCTCGGTGGCATCAGGGGTGCCCCAATCGACGAGGTAGGGCCGGACACCGCGCGCCGCCATGGCACGCAGCAGGCTCTTCTCGGCTGTGAGATCGAGAACTTCCCAACGATTGATCAGCGACGGCACGACCAGCACGGCGCGCGCGCCACGGGTGCGGGCGGCGCGATGCGTCATGCCATAGTCGAGCAGTCGCGTGTTGCTCTCGCTCCACACCGCTGGCGGATTGTCGAGTGCGCGGCGCACTGCATGGCGGCGGTAGGCGAGCACGCCATCGGCCAGCCGCGCCATGCGGCGGGCGATCTCGCGTTGCAAAGCCGCATCGAATTTTCCGGCACCGGCTCGCGCCTCGAGCGTCGCGATCTCCGGCAGCAGCGCCGCAATCGCCTCAGGAGGCGCGGAGCTTCGATTCGAGTTCGGCGATGCGACCTTCCAGAGCTTCCACACGCTTTCTGAGCTCGCCCACGTCATCAGCGCCGTGCCCAGGTGCAGCGGCAGCGGCCGGGGTCCCATTCTGGGTTGCATGAGAAGCTCCTTGGCTGGCCTGCAGAACGGTAGCGACTTGGCTGTTCGCGGCAGCAAAAAGACGGGCGATCTGCTCGGTCAGCGCCTGGTCGCCGGCGAGCCCGGCGAGCTGGCTTTGCCAGAGGTCGAGATAGCGCCGGGCCAGCTTGTCGAAGTCGTTGCCGTCGTCGTTGTCGGGGGCCATGGCTGCACTATAGCTGATCGCCAGGAGAACGCTTCTTTCGCAGACGCAAACCGCGCCTTGTCGCAGTGCGGCATCGGCGCTAAGGTGACTGATCCGACATAAACGGATGTTCACTCGCGTCCTCCAAGGAGCGAAGCTTAATGGCCGATCAGGCAGGATCCGAGGGCGGCGCCAAGTCCGCGCCGGTGGTGATCAAGAAGTACGCGAACCGGCGGCTCTACAACACGGCGACCTCGGCCTATGTGACGCTCGATCACCTGGCGCAGATGGTCAAGGACAAGACCGACTTCGTGGTCTACGACGCCAAGACCGGCGATGACATCACGCGCTCGGTGCTGACGCAGATCATCTTCGAAGAAGAAAGCAAGGGCGGCCAGACGCTGTTGCCGATTCCATTCCTGCGCCAGCTGATCTCGTTCTACGGTGACAGCCTGCAAGGCATCGTGCCGCAATATCTCGAGATGTCGATGACGCAGTTCGCGCGCAATCAGGAACAGATGCGCCGCTACCTGCAGAATGCATTCGGCTTCAATCCGTTCCAGCAGTTCGAATCGATGGGCAAGCAGAACATGGCGATGTTCGAGCAGGCCATGCGCATGTTCAATCCCTTCCAGCGCCCAACCGGCGGTCAGCCGTCGACATCCAACGGCCAGGATGCACCGGCCAAGGCCGAACCGCCGGCCGCACCGCCAGCCTCCGGCAACGACGCGGCGATCGACGATCTCAAGCGTAAGCTCGACGAGCTGCAGAACCAGCTCGCCGCCCTCAGCAAGAAGCCCTAACCGCGATGGGCGACGGCCCTCCGCCGCTGCGGCGCGTGATGTCGCCTTGCATCGGCATTTGCACGCTCGACGCCAAGAGCGGCTTCTGCCTCGGCTGCCGACGCACTGTCGAGGAGATCGGCCGCTGGATGATGCTCGACGACCCCGACCGGCAACGGATCATCGACCAGTTGCCGGGGCGGAAAGTCGCGTGACCAGAGCGGCAGCAGGCATATGGGTTCAACTGATTCCTGCTGAGCCCGTCATGTTCTATCGGCCCTTGAAGGCCGGCGTGCGCTTTTCGCGGAAGGCCGAGGTGCCTTCCTTGTAGTCCTCGGTCAGGCCGGTCAGCACGTTCTGCTCGGCGTCCATGTGCGAGCCGAGATCGTGCAGCGCATGGGCGAACCTGTTGACGGTGGTCTTGGTCATGCGCACCGGAATCGGCGGCTGCCGTGCGATGCGGTCGGCAAACGCCATGGCCGAGGCGAGCGCCTGACCATCGTCGACCATCTGCTCGACCAAACCCCATTCCAGCGCCGTGGCCGCGCCGATGCGGTCGGACGCCAGGATCACCGCCTGCTTGGTGCGCGCCGGCCCCATCAGCGCGATCATGCGCGGAATCGAACCCCAGCTCATGTTCATGCCGAGCTCGACCTCGGGGATGCGGAAATGCGCGCTGCGGCCGCAGAAACGGAAGTCGAGCGCCACGACCAAGGCGGCGCCACCGCCGATGCAATGGCCCTCGATGGCGGCGATCGTCACCTGCTCCATCTCCTGCCAGGCCCGGCACATCTTCGGGCCAAGCCGCTGACGATGGACGCGCTCGGCGATCGACACGGTGTCGCGCTGGCGGCTTTCGGGATCCTTGAGGTCGAAGCCGGCCGAGAACGCCTTGGCGGAGCCGGTCAGGATCACCACTGAGGTGTCGAGATCGTCCTCGAAGTCGCGCGGCACGTCGCGCAGCTCACGCATGGCCTGCTGACTGAAGGCATTGATGCCGTCGCCGCGATCGAAGCGCACGACGGCGATGCGACCCTGCGGGCCCAACCCCTTCTCCACCTTGACGAACCGCCGCTCCATCCCCGTTCCTCCTGCGTTCACGCCAAGGTAGCGCCTTGGCTTTACAAGAGCGAGGCGCTTGGCTTGACTGTTCGCCATGCCGAGCTCGATCGCCTCCCTCGCCCTCGAACGCCGCGTCGACGCGCTGTTCGCCCCCTATACACGACCCGGTTCGCCGGGCGCCGTCGTCGGCGTGATGCGCGGCGGCGACGTCGAGCTGTGCAAAGGCTATGGGCTGGCCAGCATCGAGCTCGGCGTGCCGGTCGCGCCGACGACGCGCTTTCGCATCGCCTCGGTCAGCAAGCAGTTCACCGTCAGCGCCGCGCTGATGTTGGCGGCGGAAGGCAAACTCGAGCTGTCGGCGCCGCCGCACAAGTACCTGAGCGGCTTGAAGCCGCTGCCCGTCACCATCGATCAGATGATGCGCAACTCGAGCGGCCTGCCCGACTTTCTCGAGCTGCTGCGGCTGGGCGGGCACGGCCTCGACAAGCCGGCGCGGCCCGACGATCTGGAGGCGGCCTGCCGACGCAACGGCCATCTCAACTTCGCACCGGGCAGCCGCTTCCTCTACAGCAACAGCAACTTCCTGCTGCTGGGATTGATCGTCGAGAAGCTCACCAAGCGGAAGCTGGGCGACTTTCTGGCTGAGCGCATCTTCCGGCCACTCGGCATGCAGAGCACGCAGCTCGCCGCCGAGATCGACACGGTGATACCGTGCCTCGCCACCGGCTATCTCGGCGACGCGCAGAATGGCTTCCGCCGCGCCGCCCACGCCTATCCGCAGGGCGGCGAAGGCGGGCTCACCTCGACCGTCGAAGACCTCTTGATCTGGAGCCGACACTGGGATCGGCCGACACTGGCGCCCAAGGATCTCGCAGCCAAGCTCGCCGCGCCGGCGGCTCTGACCGGTGGTCATGGCAACAAGTATCGTCGCGGCGTGCAGGCCGACACCCTGCGCGGGCTGGAGACGGTCGGCCATGGCGGGCTATGGCCGGGCTATCGCACCGAGTTCCTGCGCGTGCCGGCGGCCGACCTCACCGTGGTGGTGATCGCCAATTTGGGCAGCATCGATCCGTGGCGCCAAGCCCGCGCCATCGCCGAGCTGGCGCTGGCCGGCGACAAGCGGCTGAAGGCAGCGTCGGCGCCGATCACCGCAGCCGAGATCAAGCCGCTCGCCGGCACCTGGTTCAATGCAGCCGAGCCTTCGCTTTTCGACCTCGCGTGGCGCAATGGTGAGGCGACGGTGACGCAGAACGGCATGCCCTTCGTGCTCGGCCGTCGCACCGACGGCTGGTTGGCAGCCGAGCGCGGTTCCTTCGAGTTCGCCCTGAAGCCAGGCCGCGGCGGCGCCCTGCAAGTCGACCTCGGCGCTGGCCGCGTATTTGCCTTCAAAAGGCTCGGCAAGCGCAAGGCCGTGTCGGCCGCTCTCGCCGGCACCTATCGCTCGGCCGACTCCGGCGCGACGTGGGTCATCGAGCGCAAAGGCGAAAGCTGGGCAGCGCACGTCAGCGGTCCGTTGATCGCCGGCGGCCCGGCCTGGCCGGTGCGCGGCCTCGACGCCGATACCGTCGAGCTCGAGACACCGGGCAACTGGATCACCGTCACGCAGCTTGCCCATCTGGTGCGCGACCGCACCGGCCGCGTGGTCGCGCTCGACGTCACGACCGGCCGCATCAAGAAGATGCGATTCGAGCGACTGGACTGACCGGCAAGATCAGCGGAAGGGGATGGCGTACATCAGGCCGCCGTTGGTCCACAGCGCGTTCTGGCCGCGCTCGAGCTTGAGCGGCGTGTTCACGCCGACATTGCGCTCGTAGCTCTCGCCGTAGTTTCCGACCTGCTTGATGACGTTGTACATCCACTTCTCGTCGACGCCCGTCGCCTTGCCGTAGCCCGGCGTGACGCCGAGGAAGCGCTTCACCGCCGGATCGTCGCTTTTCAGCATCTCGTCGACGTTCTTCGATGTGATGCCCATCTCCTCGGCCTCGATCATGCCCATCAGGGTCCATTTCACGATGTCGAACCACTGATCGTCGCCATGGCGCACGATCGGACCGAGCGGCTCCTTGGAGATGCGCTCGGGCAGGATGACATGCTCGCCCTTGCCGGCGAGCTGGGCGACGCGCACGGCGGCGAGGCCGGAGGCGTCGGTGGTGTAGGCGTCGCAGCGGCCGGCAGCGTAGGCCTGCAGGAGCTCGTCGAGCTTCTCGATCAGCACCGGCTTGAAGCTCATCTTCTGCTTGCGGAAGTAGTCGGCGAGATTGAGCTCTGTGGTGGTTCCGGGCTGCACGCAGATGGTGGCGCCGCCCAGCTCCTTGGCGCTTTTGACGCCGCTCTTGGCCGGCACCAGGAAACCCTGGCCGTCGTAGAAATTGACGCCGGCGAAGTTGAAGCCGAGCGAGGTGTCGCGCAGCAGGGTCTGCGTGGCGTTGCGGGTAATGACGTCGACCTCACCCGACTGCAACGCCACGAAGCGCTGCTGGGCGGTGGTCGGCACGAACTTCGATTTCTCGGCATCGCCGAACATCGCCGCGGCGATCGCCTTGCAGAGATCGACGTCGAGGCCCGTCCACTTGCCCTGGCTGTCGGGCATCGAGAAGCCGGCGAGCCCGGTATTGACCGCGCACTGCACGAAGCCCTTGGCCTTGACGGCGTCGAAGGTCTGGCCGGCCGAGGCCGGCCCTGCCGCGAGCGCGGCGGCGCCTGAGAGTGCCGCCGCGACAATGAACTTCTGAAACATCGCTGTCTCCTTGTTGCTACCGTGTTGACGCAGCAGGGGCCGCGCCTAAGTCAGGCCGATCCCGAGAATCGGCACTCCATAGAGAGAGCACTGGCGATCTTCAGTAACGACAACCAGCCTCTCAGACTTCGCCTGGGCAATGAGCATTCGATCGAACGGATCGCCATGGTGTCTCGGAAGATCACCCGCCGCCTCGGCATGCGCCGCCGTCACGTCGAGGAGACGCAAGCCTGCATCCTGACAGGCGGCAATCGGACTGCCGTCGAAGTCGAGCTTGCCAATGCCGCGCTTGATGCAGACTTCCCAGATGGTGACGGCGCTGACCGCCACGTCGTTCGCTGTGTCTTCGATCGAGTCACGTACGACGCTGGACAAGCGACGGTCACGCCACTGCCACCAGAGGAAGACATTCGTATCGAGCAGTAGGTGCACCGGTCAGGGATCGATGCCGAAGGCCTTGCGTAGTTCTGGCGGCAGCGGAGCGTCGAAATCGGGCGATATCCACTTTATCTTCATCGCCCCGGATGGCTTGCGACGGCCTGCCTGAACCTGAGGCACGGGCACGAGCTTGGCCATCGGCTGGCCGTGCTTGGCGATGACGATCTCCTCGCCGGCGGCAGCGCGATCCACCAGCGACGACAGCTGGTTCTTGGCTTCGTAAAGGTTGAAGACCTTGCCCATGGGAATTTGGCCAACTTGGCCAAATTCTACATCGCGGCTGGCCGGCGGGTCAAATCGTGCGCTCGACCATCATCTTCTTGATCTCGGCGATCGCCTTGGCCGGGTTCAAGTGCTTGGGGCAGGTCTTGGTGCAGTTCATGATGGTGTGGCAGCGGTACAGCCGGAACGGATCCTCGAGCTGGTCGAGCCGCTCGCCCTTGGCCTCGTCGCGGCTGTCGGCCAGCCAGCGATAGGCCTGCAGCAGGATGGCCGGCCCGAGGTAGCGCTCGCCGTTCCACCAATAGGACGGGCAGGACGTGGAGCAGCAGAAGCACAGGATGCACTCCCACAGCCCGTCGAGCTTGGCCCGCTCCTCGGGCGACTGCAGGCGCTCGCGCGTCGGCGGCTGGGTGGCCGACTTCAGCCACGGCTCGATCGAGGAGAGCTGGGCGTAGGGCACGGTGAGGTCGGGCACCAGATCCTTGACCACCGGCATGTGCGGCAGCGGGTAGATCTTGATGTCGCCTTTGACGTCCGAGATGTACTTGGTGCAGGCCAGCGTATTAGTGCCGTCGATGTTCATGGCGCACGAGCCACACACGCCCTCGCGGCAGGAGCGGCGGAAGGTGAGCGAGCTGTCGATCTCGTTCTTGATCTTGATCAGCGCGTCGAGAACCATCGGCCCGCAGGTGTCCATGTCGACTTCGTAGGTGTCGACGCGCGGATTCTTGCCGTCCTCGGGCGTCCAGCGATAGACCTTGAAGACCTTGACGTTCTTGGCGCCCGCCGCCTTGTAGGTCTCGCCGACCCCGATCTTGGAATTGGCGGGCAGTGCAAACTCAGCCATCGCGTCCTCTATCTCTCGATCCGCGTGTCGATCAGTACACGCGCGCCTTGGGCGGGAACGACTGCACGTCGTTGCTCATCGGCTGCAGGTTGACGGGGCGGTAGTCGATGCGGGTCTTGCCGGTCTTCTCGTCGACCCACACGACCGTATGCTTCAGCCAGTTCTTGTCGTCGCGCTCGGGATGATCCTCGTGAGCATGCGCGCCGCGGCTCTCTTGGCGGTTGGCAGCCGAGTAGATCGTGCCCATCGCCTGCAGGAGCAGGTTCTCGAACTCCAACGTCTCCATCAGGTCGGAGTTCCAGATCATCGAGCGGTCCTTGACGCAGATGTCGTCCTTGCCGGCGAACACCTTGTCCATGTTGGCGCAACCGTCGGTCAAGCTCTTGGTGGTGCGGAACACCGCGCAGTCGTTCTGCATGGTCTTCTGCATCAGTGCCCGCAACTGGGCGGTCGGCGTGGCGCCCTTGGCGTGGCGCGCCCTGTCGAGGCGGGCAATCGCCTCCTCGCCGGCATTGTTGAGCTGCTTGTGCGGCTCGCCAGGCTTTATCTGCTCGGCGACACGGTTGGCGGCGGAGCGGCCGAACACGACCAGCTCGAGCAGCGAGTTGGAGCCCAGACGATTGGCGCCATGCACGCCGATCGACGCCGCCTCGCCCAGCGCCATCAGGCCGGGTACGGCATGGAAGGGATCGCCGTCCTTAACGGTCATCGCGTCGCAATGATAGTTCGCCGGGATGCCACCCATGTTGTAGTGGCAGGTCGGCAGGATCGGGATCGGCTGCCGCGTGACGTCGACGCCGGCGAAAATGCGCGCGGTCTCGGAGATGCCGGGCAGGCGCTCGTGAATCACTTTGGGGTCGAGGTGCTCGACGTGCAGCTCGATATAGTCCTTGTTGGGTCCGCAGCCGCGGCCCTCGCGAATCTCGACGGTCATCGAGCGGCTGACGACGTCGCGCGACGCCAGATCCTTGGCCGACGGCGCGTAGCGCTCCATGAAGCGCTCGCCGCTGGCATTGGTGAGGTAGCCGCCCTCGCCGCGCACGCCCTCGGTGATCAGGCAGCCGGCGCCGTAGACGCCGGTGGGATGGAACTGCACGAACTCGAGGTCCTGCAGCGGCAGGCCGGCGCGCAGCACCATGGCGCCGCCGTCGCCGGTGCAGGTGTGGGCCGAGGTTGCCGTCTGATAGACGCGGCCGTAGCCGCCGGTCGCTAGCACGGTCTTGTGGGCGCGGAAGCGGTGGATGGTGCCGTCGTCGAGGTTCCAGGCCATGACGCCGCGGCACACGCCCTCGTCCATGATGAGGTCGAGCGCGAAATACTCGATGAAGAACTCGGCGTGGTTCCTAAGCGACTGCTGGTAGAGCGTGTGCAGGAT
>VGCQ01000086.1 GCA_016870055.1 Alphaproteobacteria bacterium
ATGGACCAAGTCGGCCTCCGACATCCTGGCCGCCATCAAGCGCTTCTGCCTTGCAACACTCAGAACCGCTGACACTCAGGCCAAGATCGTCAAAACTTCCGAATCAGGACACTAGCGTTCCCACCGTTCCACGGGTTCATCTGGGGAATGTCGGTTCAGGACTTTCGCCGGCCGGCAACAGCGGAGATTACGAAGTTATAAGCGCGATAACAATTTGGGAGGAACTCATGAAGACGAACAGACGCCAATTCATCGCCGGCGCCGCCGGTGCCTCGACCGTCGCCGCCCTCGCCGTGGCGAGCCCGGCCATCGCCCAGAAGAAGTACGACGACGGCGTGTCGGACACCGAGATTAAGATCGGCAACACCAACCCCTACAGCGGCCCCGCCTCGGCCTATGCCGCGATCGGCAAGACGATCGACGCCTATTTCAAGGCGGTGAACGACGCCGGCGGCATCAACGGCCGCAAGGTCAAGTTCATCTCGCTGGACGACGGCTACGTTCCGTCCAAGACCGTCGAGGTCGTGCGCCAGCTGGTCGAGCACGACAAGATCTTCGCGCTGTTCCAGTCGCTCGGCACGCCGTGCAACACCGCGATTCACAAATACATGAACCAGAAGAAGGTGCCGCAGCTCTACGTCGCGACCGGCGCCTCGAAGTGGGGCAATCCCAAGGAATTCCCTTGGACTATGGGCTTCCAGCCCGACTACCACACCGAGGCGGTGATCTACGCCAAGCACCTCCTGGCCAACGTCAAGGACGCCAAGATCGGGGTGTTGCACCAGAACGACGATTACGGCCGCGACTATCTCGGCGGCTTCAAGGAAGGGCTAGGCAAGGAAGTCAGCCGCATCGTCAAGATCGTCACCTTCGAGGCGACCGATCCCACGGTCGACAGCCAGATCATCCAGCTGAAGGATTCCGGCGCCAACGTGTTCTTCAACGTCTCGGGCCCCAAGGCCGCGGCGCAGGGCATTCGCAAGGCCGCCGACATCGGCTGGAAGCCGGTGCACTACCTCAACAACGTCTCGGTCTCGGTCGCGGCGGTGATGAAGCCGGCCGGCTTCGAGAACGCCCAGGGAATCATCACGGCCTCGTACATGATGGATGCCACCGACAAGCAGTGGGCCAACAACGAGGAGATGAAGACCTGGAGCGCCTGGATGGACAAAAACATGCCGGGCGCCAACAAGGCCGACGCCAACTACATCTACGCCTATGCCGTCTCCTTCCTGATGACCGAGACGCTGAAGCGCTGCGGCAACGACCTAACCCGCGCCAACCTGATGAAGCAGGCGGCCTCGTTCAAGAGGTTCCGCGTGCCGCTGCTGCTGCCCGGCATCACGGTCAACACCAGCCCGACCGATTTCAATCCGCTGCAGGCGGTCCAGCTGCAACGCTTCAAGGGTGAGACCTGGGAGCTGTTCGGCGAGGTCATGCACGCGGAAAGCACTTGAGGCTCTGATCTCCCAGTCTTCTTCCACCTCTCCCCCGCCAGGGGGAGAGGACGGGGAGTCGAAGGATCATGCAACGGCCGCCCAAGCGTCGGTCTCCCTTTGGCGATGGCCGGAACCATAAGGAACCTCTCCGCGGCGTCGAGAGTGCTCTCTTTGGTTGAGGCTTGTGAGCCACTCAAGTCCCTTTGCGGCCTCGACGCGAAAGCTCATAAGATGCCTCAAACAGAAAGAGCTAATGGGAGGAATGCATCTTAAACAGCTTATTGCCGTCCTTGCGCAGCCGCTCCCCGAGTTCCGTCTCGTTCAGGGCGGCCGCCTCCAAGCCAGCGCCCGCGCGCGCTCGACGCAGCCGCCGCCAAGGCCGAAGCCATGTCCGCCGCTCTGTCGGCCGAGGTGTTTCGTTCCTCGCCGTAACCCCTGAGTTGCGATGCCTGCGGCTATGACACCTTCGGCAGATCGGCGGGGGTCAGTGTGTCGATCATCGCCCTGAGCTGCGCCAGCTTCTCGACTCCGCTCGCGGGTTCGATCGCCAACGAACGGATGATTTCGGGCAAAGGGCGCTGCGCACCGATCAGCCGATCTATGGCCGCGTCTTCGCACCCTTCGTGAAACCCTCGCCGCTCACCGTGGTGCATGCCAAGCTCGCCAGCCCGATCCCCGAGGTCGAGTACCAGGCGACGCTCGGCGCCGACCTGCCGCCGCGTGACAAGCCGTATGGCGTCGAGGAAGTGAGCGCGGCCGTGGCATCGCTGCATCCCGGTCTCGAGCTGGCGGAGTGCCGTTTCGTGCATGACCAGGCGTTCCCGCCGCTGCCGGCCATCCTGGCCGACGGCGCCGGCTCGGGAACGATCGTCTACGGCCCGGCCATCGCCGACTGGCAACGACGCGACATCGCCGGCCAGCTCGCGACCCTGTCGAGCAACGGCCGGTTGCGGCGGCAGGGCACCGCGGCGGCTGCGCTCGACCACCCCATGCTGCCGCTCGCCTGGCTGGCCAACGACCTGTCCCGCACCGGCGTCGGGCTGAGGGCTGGACAGATGGTCAGCACCGGCACGCTGACCGGCATGCTGGCGCCCAAGCCCGGCGAGACCTACATCGCCGATTTCGGTCCCCTAGGCTCGGTGACACTGGACTTCACTTAGAGAACACCATCGCCTTGTCCTGCACCGAGCCGAACCGCAGGCCCACGAGGTCGAGGGCATAGTTCTGATGCAGGCGCCAAGGCGGCCGGGCGCCCTGCTTGGGAAACTTGTCGATGGCGCGCTGAATATAGCCCGACGAAAAGTCGACCCAAGGCAGGCGCTCCATGGCTGGATCGTCGACGCGCGGCGTGCACTGGCGCAGGCCGTTGCGGTCCATATGAACGAGCAGCCGGCAGACATACTCGCAGACCAGGTCGGCCTTCAGGGTCCAAGAAGCGTTGGTGTAGCCGGTGACGACAGCGAAGTTCGGCACGTCGCTGTACATCATGCCCTTGTAGGAAAGCGTATCGGCCGGATCGACGGCCGTGCCGTCGACGGCAATGGTCATGCCGCCCAGCAATTGCAGCACCAGGCCGGTCGCGGTCACGATCAGGTCGGCGGGCAGCTCGCCGCTCGACTTCAGGCGAATGCCGGTCTCGGTAAAGCTCTCGATCTCGTCGGTGACGACCGCCACACGGCCGCCGCGAATGGCGCGGAACAGATCGGCGTCGGGAACCAGGCACAGCCGCTGGTCCCACGGATCGTAGCGTGGCGTGAAGTGCCTACCGACGTCGTAGTCCGGTCCCATGAGTTCGCGCACGCCCTTCAGGATGAGCGACTTGGCGCGATCGGGCCGGCGTTTGCACAGCCGGTAGAAGTACATGCCGAGCAGCACGTTCTTCCATCGTGTCAAGGCATAGGCCAGCCGCAGCGGCAGCCAGCGCCGCAGGCGGTTGGCGAGCGCATCCTCGGCCGGCCGGGCGACGACGTAAGTCGGCGAGCGCTGCAGCATGGTGACGTGCGCCGCTTTTATCGCCATCGCCGGCACCAGCGTCACCGCCGTGGCGCCGCTGCCGATCACCACGACCTTCTTGCCCCTGTAGTCGATCTCTTCGCTCCACTTCTGGGGATGGACGATGCGGCCCTTGAACCGTCCGACGCCGGGGAAGTCGGGTGTGTAGCCAGCGGCATAGTCGTAGTACCCGCTGCACATCCAAAGGAAGGAGCAGGTGATGGTCGTCTTCTCGCGCTGCGGTCCATGCTCGATCTCGACCGTCCAGCACGCCCGGTCGCTCGACCACGCGGCGGCGACAGCACGGTGTCGATAGCGGATGTGGCGATCGATGCCGCTGTCGGCCGCCACCTCACGAATGTAGGACAGGATTGACGGCCCGTCGGCGATCGCCTTGGCGTCCTTCCACGGCCGGAAGGCGTAGCCCAGCGTGTACATGTCGGAGTCCGAGCGCACTCCAGGATAGCGAAACAGATCCCACGTGCCGCCACTGGCGGCGCGCGCTTCGACGATGGCGTAGCTCTTGCCTGGGCACTTGTCCTGCAGGTGCCATGCGGCACCGATGCCGGACAAGCCGGCGCCAACGATCAACACGTCGAAATGTTCAGTCGCGCTGCGGACGAGATCGGCAGATGCATCCATGACTGCAGCATCGGTCACGTTGTCGCCACAGGCAAGCAGCGACCTCTCGCACACGTATCGCCGTAGCGCTATCGTGCCGACCATCCGATGGAAGACGCACGAACCGAGCGCAAACTCGCCGCCATTCTGGCAGCCGACGTCGCAGGCTACAGCCGGCTGATGAGCCACGACGAGGAGGGCACGCTGCGCCTGCTGAAGGGCCATCTCGGCGAGCTGATCGAGCCGCACATCGCCGCCCACCGCGGCCGCATCGTCAAACGTACCGGCGACGGGCTGCTGGTCGACTTCGCGAGCGCCGTCGAAGCGGTGCGCTGCGCCGTCGCCATCCAGACCGGCATGGCCGACCGCAATCGCGCCGCAGCCAACGACAACCGCATCGAATTTCGCATCGGCATCAATCTCGGCGACGTGATCATCGAAGGCGACGACATCTACGGCGACGGCGTCAACATCGCGGCCCGGCTGGAGGCGCTGGCCGAGCCCGGCGCCATCTTCATCTCGCGCGCGGTGCGCGACTCGGTACGCGACCGGCTGGGCATCACCCTGGAGGATCTCGGCGAGAAGGCCGTGAAGAACATCCCGCGCCCGGTGCGCGTCTTTCGCGTCGGCCCACCGCGCGCTGACCTACGGCCAAGCGCGCCTCCTGTGCCAGACAAGCCGTCGATAGCCGTGCTGCCGTTTGCCAACCTGAGCGGCAATGCCGAGCAGGAATATTTCAGCGACGGCATCTCCGAGGACCTGATCACCGATCTGTCCAAGGTCTCGGCACTGTTCGTGATCGCCCGCAACTCCTCGTTCACCTACAAGGGCCGAACTGCCAAGGTGCAGGAAATCGGCCGCGAGCTCGGCGTGCGCTACGTCCTGGAAGGCAGCATCCGCAAGGCCGGCAACCGCGTGCGTATCACCGCTCAGCTCGTCGACACGGCAAGCGGTGGCCACCTGTGGGCCGACCGCTTCGATCGCGAGCTGACCGACATCTTCGCCACCCAAGACGAGGTGGTGCGCAAGATCGTCGAGGCGCTGGCGGTGAAGCTGAGCGGCAGCGAGGAGCAGGACGTGCGCGGTGCCGGCACCAGGAACATCGCGGCTTACGAGAACTGGCTGCAGGCGCGTCAGTTCCTCGGCCAGGGTACGCGCGAGGGCACCGCAAGAGCCCGTGACCTGCATCGCCGCGCCCTCGAATTCGATCCCAACTTCTGCGCCCCTCATGTCGGGCTGGCTTTCGCCGCCGTGGCCGACTACGCCAATGCCTGGGTCGCCGATCCGGCGCAGACGCTCGACGAAGACGAGCGCTGGGCGCGGCGGGCGCTCGAGCTCGACGATCGCCGGGCCGACGGCCACGTCGCACTCGGCCATGTACGGATCTGGCAACGGCGCCACGACGACGCGCTGGCCCAGCTCGACCGCGCCGTGCAGCTCGACCCCAACTATGCGCAGGGCCACGCCTTGCGCGGCATGGGGCTGATGTATGCCGGGCGCCATCGTGAAGCGGTCGAGGCGCTCAGGTTGGGCATGCGACTCGATCCGCACTATCCCAACATCGTGTTGCATCTCCTGGCGCAGGCCTATTTCGGACTCGGCGAGGACGAGACCGCCGCTCGCCATCTCCTGGAGCGCATTGCCCGCAATCCCAACACCAACGCCAGCCGCATGATGCTGGCGGCTTGCTACGGCCAGCTCGGCCGCATCGAGGACACCCAGGCGGCCTGGTCGGGGCTGCTCGAGATCGACCCGAGCTTCTCCGTGGAGCAGCGGGCCAAGGCCCTGCCCTACCGCAACCACGCGGATTTCCAGCGCATCGTGGATGGCCTTGCCAGGGCGAGGCTGCCGGGGCCGCGGTGAACTGCTCAGCCTTGCCGCACTTCACGAATCGTCCGCTGCGGCCTATTGTTGGAAGAATTCGCCGTGGGAAGGAAAAATGATTGGATCGAGGCTGTTGGCGGTTGCCATAGCGCTCCCCGCCGCCCTGTGCCTGCCGGGACGGCCAGCAGTTGCCCAGTATTGCGACGGCATGGAAGGCCAGGACATCAAAGCCACTGGCGCCATCGACAGGATGGTCGACGCGGCCGGCGTGGTCTTCTTCCGCGACCGCAAGACGGCCTGCCAGTTCGGCTTGGTCCTGCATCGCAACGACAAAGGTTGCAAGGTCGGCGCCCAGATCGAGGTCTCGGGCAAGCTGATCAAGAACAAGTTTCTGCCCGACACCTACGACGTCGACCGTGGCGGCCGGCCGGCCAACGAGACGTTGGTCTGCAAATAGGACCGTCGGCGCTCACTCTTTCATGAAGGCGTTGAGGTCGGGCGTCGGGATCGCCCTGTCGAGATAAGTAAAAGTGCCCTTGTCCTTGACCTCCCTGGCGGCGTCGAGCAGGCCGGTCATGGCAGCACGATAGAGCGAAGTGGCCAGGCTGATGCGCTTGACGCCGGCCGCCTCGAGGTCGGTGCGGCTGAACGAGCGGCCCTTGATGCCGACCATGAAGTTGAACGGCTTGCCGAGCGAGCTGCAGACCTTCTTGACCGCGGCAAGATCGGGCAGGCCGGGCGCAAACAGGACATCGGCGCCGGCCGCCTCGAACGCCTTCAGGCGCTTGATGACGTCGTCGAGATCGGGCCGACCGCGCAGGAAGCCCTCGGCGCGCGCGGTGAGCGTGAAGGGAAACGGCAGAGCGCGGGCGGCCTTGACGGCCGCCGCGACACGCGCTGCCGCGGCGTCGACGTCGAAGAGCGGCTTGTCCTTGTCGCCGGTCGCATCCTCGATCGAGCCGCCGACCAGGCCGACACCGGCCGCCTGCCGGATCGTCTCGGCGGCGGCATCGGGCCCATCGCCGAAGCCCTTCTCGAGATCGGCCGCCACCGGCAGGTCGCACGCGTCGACGATCAGGCGCGCATTGGCCAGGGCCTCTTCGCGGCTCACCCTGCCGTCGCGCTTGCCCAGCACACCGGCCTTGGCGCCGCTCGACGTGGCGAGCGCCTCGAAGCCGAGGCCGGCCAGCATCCGGGCCGATCCGGCATCCCACGGATTGGGGATCACGAAGGAGCCCGGCGCTTCGTGCAGGGCGCGGAACTTCTTGGCCTTGTCGGCCTGGCTGACGGTCATGGCACTCCTCCGGCAGAACAATTTCAGCGGCGAGTTTGTCGGTAGGCCGGCCCGCTACGCAATGAGGACGAGCCCGAGCGTTGTTGGGGCACGCCCCTAGCTCGGCTTGATGTTGCCCTTCACGATGACGTCGGCCCAACGCTTCATCTCGGCCGGCAGCTTGGCCTGCACGTCGGCTTGGCTGCCGCCGGCCGTCACGATGCCGAGCTTGAGCATGCGCTCGCGGAAGCCCGTGTCGCTCACCGCCTCGTTGCCGACTTGGTTCAACCTCGCGACGATGTCGACCGGCAGCGCCTTGGGCGCAAACAAGGTGTAGTTGGTCGCCGATTCGAAGCCCGGTACGCCCGCCTCGGCCATGGTCGGCACGTCGGGCAGCAGCGGCGAACGCGCCTTGGTGGCGACGGCGAGACAACGGACCTTGCCCGAGGCGATGTGCGGCAGATGAGCCAGCACATTGTCGATCGAGACCTGCACTCGGCCTTCGTAGAGGTCGGCCTGGAAGAAGGCGGTGCCTCTGTAAGGCACGTGGGTCATCTCGGCGCCGGTCATCTGCTTCAGCATCTCGTAGTTGAGATGGATCAGCCCACCGACACCCGACGAGGCGTAGGAAAGCTCGCCCGGTTTGGATTTGGCGAGGGCGATCAGCTCTTGGACGTTCTTGGCCGGAAGGCTCGGCGTCACCAGCACCGCGATCGTGCCGTTGGCGATCTCGAGGATGGGCACGAAATCGCGCGCCATGTCGAACGTGAGATTGCTGTGAAAGTAGGGCGCGATCGAGTAATCGACCATACTTCCCACCATCAGGGTGTAACCGTCGGCCGCGCTGCGGGCGAGCGCCGCCGCGCCGATGGTGGCGCCGGCGCCCGGCTGGTTGTCGACCACGATCGGCTGGCCGAGCCTCGCCGACACCAGCTCTGAGAAGGCGCGCGTCACGGTGTCGATGCCGCCCCCCGGCGGATAAGGGGCGATCATGCGGATTTGCTTGGCGGGCCACGCTTGCGCGCGCGAGACCTGGGGAACGGCGATGGCGGCGGCCGAGGCCGCGATCAGGCGGCGGCGGGTGAATGACATGGCGACGGTTTCCTCCCGAAAACGGCCGCCATGATAGCGGCTCAGCCTGGCCAGGGCAGCGACCAAGTTTTCACATTCGTGAAGCTCTTCATCGCTTCCAGCACGCCTTCCTTGTAGCCCAATCCGGAATCCTTGATGCCGCCGAATGGCGACATCTCGATGCGATAGCCCGGCACCTCCCAGACATTGACGGTGCCGACCTGCAGCTCGTCGACGAAGCGGGTGATGTAGTCCAGCCGGTCGGTGCAGACACCCGACGACAGGCCGTAGGCCGTCCCGTTGGACACCTCGATCGCGTGGTCGATGTCCTTGACGCGGATGATCGGGATGGCGGGCCCGAAGGTCTCCTCGCGCACCAGCTCGCATTTGGGATCGACGCGGTCGACCACGGTCGGCGGAAACAGCGCGCCCTTCCGATCGTTGCCGTGCAGCAGCCGAGCGCCATGCTTGGCGACCGCTTCGCTGACGCGGTTCTGGAACAGGGTCGCGGCGCGCTCGTGGATCACCGTGCCGACGTCGGTTTCGGGATCGAGCGGATCGCCGGCCTTGAGCTTCCTGGCCTTGGCGACCACGCGCTCGACGAAGGCGTCGGCCACGCTGTCGACCACCAGGATGCGCTTGACCGCGGTGCAGCGCTGGCCGGAATTCTTGGTGGCGCCGGCGACGGCAAGCTCGGCCGCCTTGTCGAGATCGGCGTCCTCCATGACGATCAGCGGATCGTTGCCGCCCAGCTCCAGCACCAGGCGCTTGTAGCCGGCAGTGGCGGCGATGTGCTTGCCCACCCGCACCGAGCCGGTGAAGGTGACGAGGTCGGCATGCGGGTCGGTGATCATCGCGTCGCCGATATCCGACGGATTGCCAGTGATGACCGACAGCATCTCGGGCGGCAGGCCGGCCTCGTAGAGCGTGTCGGCGAGGAACAGCGCGGTGAGCGGCGTAAGCTCGGTCGGCTTCAGGACCACGCAATTGTTGGTGGCGAAGGCCGGCGCCAGCTTGTGCGCCACCATGTTGAGCGGATGGTTGAACGGCGTGATGGCCGAGATGGCGTTGAGCGGCTGGCGCAGGGTGAAGATCTTGCGCGACTTGCCGTGCGGCGTGAGATCGCAGGAGAAGGTCTGGCCGTCGTCGAGCAGGCAGAGCTGGCCCGCGAAGGTGAAGACGTCGAAGGCGCGGCCGACTTCATAGAGCGAATCTTTTAGGCAAAGCCCCGATTCCAGAGTGATCAGCCGCGACAGCTCGTCCTTGCGGGAAACCAGCAGTTCGGCGGTCTTGAGCAGGATCTGCTGGCGCTGGTAGCGCGTCAGCTTGGGCTTGTAGGCGTGGGCGGTCTTGAAGGCATCGGCGACCAACTCGGGCGTCGCGCGCGGCACCGTCCCGACCAGGCGGTTGTCCCAAGGAAAGCGAACTTCCAGGCGGGACCCGGTATCGGTCTTCTTGCCGGCGATGCGCAGCATCTCGTGCCGCACGTCGCTGCGGATCATGGTGTCCATGGCTGTCCCCTTCAGGCGACGAGATTGAGGGCGAGGTCGAAGGCGTCGAAGTTGCGCCAGCGGCGCGCGCCGTCGCCGGTCGCGAGCTGGCGATTGCAGATGAGCGGCACCTTCTGCTCGGAGATGCCGCCATGGCTGCGCAGCGGCTCGGTCAGGCCCGACAGATCGTGCCGGGCGGCCGAGGTGCCGAGCACCTTGTGCTTGGTCGAAACCACGACGAGATCGCCAAGACGATCCTCCGGCAGCTCGAACCGGGCCGCCGCCTCTGCCCGGGAGAGCGCAGCCTCGATGCCGGGCATGGCTTTTAACCTGCCGGCGATCTCCGCCGCGGTGGCTCCGGCCGGCAGATAGACGACGGCAAAAGAGCCGAGCGCACCGTGATGCACGACATAGGGATCGGTGATCGGCAGGATCACCCGCGCCCGGTCCTTGCCCAACCAGCCGTCGAACAGATCCTGCAAGTAGATCACGTCGGGTTGGCCATCGGCCGCGAACTTGGCATTCATGCCGTGGTCGGCGGTAAGCGCGATGGTGCAGCCCATGGCGTCGAGCTTGGCGAGGTAGCCGTCCATCATGGCGTAGAAGTCGTTGGCGACCGGCGTGCCGGGCGCATGCTTGTGCTGGATGTAGTCGGTGGTCGACAGATACATGATCTGCGGCCGATCACGCTCCATGAGCTTCACGCCGGCGGCAAACACGAACTCCGAGAGGCCGGCGCTGTAGACGTCC
The DNA here is from genome assembly GCA_016870055.1 of Alphaproteobacteria bacterium. Taxonomy (GTDB): domain Bacteria; phylum Pseudomonadota; class Alphaproteobacteria; order Reyranellales; family Reyranellaceae; genus Reyranella. The sequence goes on from VGCQ01000086.1 coordinate 10,461, forward strand.
GGCACGGCCATGCCGACCAGCTCGTTCACCTTGTCGATGCCGTTCTCCGCCGCCGTCGCCTTGTCCGATTTCTCGGAGGAGAAACTGCAGGCCTTGCCCGGCGCCAGTTCCAGGCCTTTGCCGAGCAGCCCGCGCAGCTTGTCCTTGGCGGTGACGACGGCGATGCGGCAGCCGGCGCGCTGGAAGGACGGGAACAGCGTCTCGATCCGCAGGAACCTCGGATCGTTCATCATCACTTCCTTGCCGCTCTCGGGGTCGAGGAAGTAGTTGCCGCAAATGCCATGCCGGCTCGGCGGCTGTCCGGTGACGATGGAGAGATTGTTGGGATTCGTGAAGGACGGCACGACGCAGTCGGCGAGCAGGTTCGTGCCCTGGGCCAAGACCTTGCCGAACCACGGCGCACGGCCGGCCTCGACGGCGCGTTCGATGTAGCCCGGCTCGGAGCCGTCGACGCAGACCACCACGGTGGGCTGGCGCGGCAGGCGATAGCGGCGGCCGTTGACGGCGATCTCGCCGCCGGTCGGATTGAGACTGTCGGGTGCCATGGTCGCTCCTGCTCCTCCGCCCCTATTCCGCTGCGAGTGCCGGGCCGCCGTTGCTCACCCGCATCTCGTCCAGCACCTCGCGCACGGCGGCCAAGGCGCCCTTCATGTGCTCGGGATAAAGTCTTCCGATGCAGCCGATGCGGAAGGAATCGGCGACCGTGAGCTTGCCGGGATAGATCACGTATCCACGATCCTTCAGCGAATCGTAGAAGCGCTGGAAGACGAACTTGGGATCGGTCGGCATGTGGAAGGTGACGATGATCGGGGCCTGCAGCCGATCGGGCAGCAGGGTGCGAAAGCCCATGGCGCGCATGCCGTCGATCAGCACCCGGGCATTGTCGCGATAGCGCTTGCCGCGGCCGCCGACACCGCCTTCGGCCGCGTGCTCCTCGATCGCCTTGCCCAGCGCCACGATGACGTGGATGGGCGGCGTGAAGCGATACTGGCCGGTGCGCGCAAAGGCTTCGGCCTGGTCGAACAGGTCGAGCACCAAGGTGGTCGCATTGCCCTTGCAGTCGGCCAACGCCTCGCGACGGCAGATCACGAAGCCGAGGCCCGGCACGCCTTCCAGGCACTTGTTGGAGGATGCGGCGAGCGCGTCGTAGCGGATCTGTCGAGCATCGATCTCGAGCGCGCCGAAAGCGCTCATGGAATCGACCAACAGGCGCCGGCCTTGCCGCTCGACGAGGGCGGCGATCTCGGCGATCGGATTGAGGATGCCCGAGGTGGTCTCGCAATGGACGGCGAAGACATGGCTGATCGCCTTGTCCTCGGCCAGCATCCGCTCCAGGCGCGCGAGATCGGGCGGCGTGTCCTCCGGCGTCTCCAGCGCCGCTGCCGCACGCCCGGCGATCTGGGCGATCTTGAGCGCCCGTTGGCCGTAGGCGCCGTTGATCAGCACCAGGAGCTTGCCGGTGCGCGGCACAAAGGAGGTGATCATCGCCTCGACGGCGAAGGTGCCGGAGCCCTGGACCGGCACCGTGACGTGCGTGCCCTGGCCGCCTGCCAGCTCGACGACCTTGTCGAGCACCATGCGGTTGATGGCGAGGAACGCCGCATCGCGCGACCCCCAGTCGTGGACCATGGCCTGCTTGACGCTGGCCGAAGTGGTGAGCGGGCCGGGCGTCAGCAGCAGCGGATCGCCGGTATCGGATCGGGCGGGCATCGCGGTCATGCGGCAAAGGGTGGGCTCGCCGTTTCTATGCGTCCAGTATATAATTCATATGTATCTCATTGGTTTATGATATATGACGCCCACGCAGCTCCGTACCTTCCATCTGGTGGCCGAGTCCGGCTCGTTCTCCGCCGCCGCCCGCGCCTCGGGCCTCAGCCAGCCCAACCTGTCGAGCCAGGTGACGGCCCTGGAACAGGCCTATGGTGTGCGGCTGTTCGACCGGCGCGGCCGCAGCGTGGCGCCGACCGAGACCGGCCGGCAGCTGCATGGCATCACCATCCGGCTGTTCGCCGTCCACGACGAGGCGCGCGCGCTGCTTGCCGGCGAGCAGGCGCTGACCCGCGGTCATCTGAGGATCGCCGCGGATTCGGCCCACCACGTGGTGCCGATCATGGCGGCACTGCGCGACCGCGCCCGCCCCCTCACCTTCGCCCTGTCGATCGACAACTCGGCGGTGGTGCTTGACCGGCTGCTGCGCCATGAGGCCGATGTCGCGGTCATGGCCAAGAGCGTCTCCGATCCACGCCTGCACGCCGTCCGGCTGCGCACCGATCGCGTGATCCTGTTCGTGCCCCGCCGCCATCCGCTGGCGCGACGCGGCCGTGCGCCTCTGGCCGCCTTGGCTGGCCAGGCGCTGGTCCTGCGCGAACGCGGCTCGATCACCCGCGAGGTGCTCGAGCAGGCGATGGCGGCGGCCGATGTCCGCCCGGACGCCATTGTCGAGGTGCAGACCCGCGAGGGCGTGCGCGAAGCGGTGGCGGCAGGCTTTGGCGTCGGTGCGATCTTCCACAGCGAGCTGGGCGACGACCGACGGTTCCACCGCGTGCTTATCGCCGACGCGCAGCTCGACGTCGCCGAGTACGCGGTGTGCCTGCAGGAGCGCCGCCGCGTCGCCCTTGTGCGCGCCTTCATGGACGAGGCGACGCGGCTCGCCGCCATCTGATCGTCGGCGATCCGCCAAAGAACTTCCGTTATCCGAAATCGAGGCGTAGATTCAAAGCCATGCAAGGCGTCGACATCGTCGTAAACGTGGTCGGCAGCGTGGCGCTGCTGCTGTGGGGTGTGCGCATGGTGCGCACCGGCCTGACGCGCGCCTTCGGCGCCGCCCTGCGCCGCGCCATCGCCGCTTGCGCGCGCAACCGCCTCACTGCTTTCGCCGGCGGCTTCGCCGTCACTGGCTTGCTGCAGTCGAGCACGGCCACCGCGCTGCTGGTGTCCTCGTTCACCGGCCGCGGCCTGATTTCCTTGCCCATCGCCTTCGCCATCATGCTGGGCGCAGACATCGGCACGACGGTCGCCGCCCAGATCCTGTCGTTCGATCTCGGCTGGGTGTCGCCGCTCCTGATCGGCGCCGGCGTCATCGTCTTCCTGTCGAGCGAGCAGGACCGGTTGCGCCATCTCGGCCGCGTCGCGATCGGGCTCGGCCTGATGCTGCTGTCGCTGAAGCTGCTCGCGCTCGCCACCCAGCCGCTGCGTAGCGCGCCGACCTTCATGGCGCTGCTGCAGGGCCTTCAGGACGAATACGTGATCGCCGTCGTGGTCGCGGCGTTGGCCACCTGGTTCGTTCATTCGAGCCTGTCGACAGTGCTGCTGGTGGTGTCGTTCGCCGGCAGCGGCCTGATCGAGCCGAAGCTTGCCTTGGCCCTGGTGATCGGCGCCAATATCGGCGGCGCGCTGGCGCCCTACATGGCGCAGTCCGGCGCCGATCCCGCGGCGCGCCGCGTGCCGCTCGCCAACCTGATGATCCGCACGGCCGTCGGCGTGGCGTTGCTGCCCTTCATCGGCCAGGCCGCCGGCTGGCTGGCGGCGATCGATCCTTCGATCGGCCGCCTGCCGGTGAACTTCCATACCGCCTTCAGCGTTGTCGCGGCCGTCGTTTTCCTGCCGCTGGTCGACGTCGTCGCCTGGGCCTGCCGCCGCCTGCTGCCCGACCGGCCGATGGCCGACGACCCCGGCAAGCCCCGGCATCTCGATCCCAACGTGCT
>VGCQ01000087.1 GCA_016870055.1 Alphaproteobacteria bacterium
ACGCTGTTCCTGCGCAATCACGGCGGCACTGCCACGCTGGATGCCAGCCTGCAGGCGACGGCCTGGCTTTTGACGAGCTTTGTCATCATCTGGGTCGTCGCTCGCGCGGTGTTCGAGGAAGGGCGGATCACCTATCACCGCATCCTGGGGGCGATCCTGCTCTACCTGACGATCGGCTTCCTGTTCGTGGCGCTCTACACGCTGATCGGCGCCTTCTCGCCTGGATCGTTCCAAGGACTTTCCGTCACCGAACGCGACATGCTGCCGAGCGATCTGGTCTATTTCAGCTTCACCACCCTCACCACGGTCGGCTACGGCGACATCGTGCTCGTGCATCCTCTGGCGCGCGGCCTCAGCAATGCCGAGGCGATCATCGGACAGCTCTACCCGGCAACTCTGTTGGCCCGCCTGGTCTCGCTCGGGGCGCGGCCGCACAACTGATCTCGGCACGAGGAAAAGCGCCATGATGACCATCGAAGCATTCAGCGCCAGCGTCTTGGCCGCCGGTCCGCCGGCCGATGCCGGACCCGCCGTTCAAGCCCTGTGGTGGCTGCGCAAGGGCAATTGGGATCGCGCTCACCAATGCGTGCAGCAGCACGAGGGCAAGGCCGACTGCGACTGGGTCCACGCTCATTTGCACCGACAGGAAGGCGACCTCGACAACGCACGCTATTGGTATCGGCGGGCGCATCGCGAGCCGGCCAGCGAGCCGTTGACCGATGAATGGACGGCGATCGCTCGCGCGCTGCTCACCCAGGCAGGCAAGGAATGAAATTCGGCGTCACGATCGCTCCGCGCGTCACCGACTGGAAGCTGTTCGTCGACCTCGAGGCCATGGGCTACGACGCGGCCTGGGCAGCCGATTCGCAAATGCTCTATTCGGACTGCTATGCCGTCCTGGCGCTGGCGGCGGCCAACACCTCGCGCATCCGGCTCGGCACCGGCGTTTCGGTGGCCGGCGTGCGGCTGGCGCCGGTCACCGCTCACTCGATCGCCACCATCAACAAGCTCGCGCCGGGCCGGACCTTCCTCGGCATCGGCACCGGCCATACGGCCATGCGAGTCATGGGCAAGGATCCGGTGAAAGCCGGCGCCTTTCGCGACTATCTTCGGGTGTTGCGCGCCCTCCTGCACGGCCAGGAAGTCGACTACGCCCTGGCCGACGGCGAGCGAACCGACATCCGCTTCCTGCATGCCGAGCGGGGCTTCATCGATGTCGAGCATCCGGTCCCGATCTATGTCGCCGCCGACGGGCCGTTGGCGCTGAAGACGGCCGGCGCCTATGGCGATGGCCGGGTCTGCTCGCACAATCAGACCAAGGTGCGCCTGCAGAAAAGCCTGGAGACCATGCAGGAGGGCGCCAAAGCGGTCGGCCGCACCTTGCCGTCCGACTTCCACACGGCGGCTCTCTCCTACGCCTGCGTGCTGCGGCCGGGCGAACGCATGACGGCCGATCGAGTCATCGACGAGATCGGACCGATGGCGGCGGCCACGCTGCATTACTGGTGGGAACTCTATCAAAAGGACGGTGATACCAGCACCGTGGCGCACCGCTGCCGCAATCTGTGGGACGAGTATCTCGCCTTCACCGAAAAGATGGCGACGCCGCCGGCCAAGCGCTATCAGCAGGTCCATCTCGGCCATTGCGCCTTCCTGCCCGCCGAGGAGCGGCGCTTCATCACCGAGGATCTGATCCGCTCGACCGGCGGCCTGGTCGGCACGCCCGACGAGATCATCGCCATGCTGCGCGAGCGCGAGGCCATGGGCCTCAACGAGATCACCCTTCTGCCGGCCATGGATCAGGCGCGGTCGAACCTCGAGGAATTCGCCGACAAGGTGATTGCCCGGTATTGACCGACGACGTCGCCCGATCAGTGGAGGAGCCAGACGTGAAGCAACGGCACGGCACTCGACGCTTCCCCCAAAGCTTTCGTTGGGGAACGGCGACGGCGTCTTACCAGATCGAAGGGGCGGCTCGCGAAGGCGGCCGCGGCGTCTCCATCTGGGACACGTTTTGCCGTCTTCCCGGCAGGATTCGCGGCGGCGCCACCGGCGATGTGGCGTGCGATCACTACCATCGCTTCAAGGAAGACATTGCCTTGATGAAAACGTTGGGGGTGACGACCTACCGCTTCTCGATCGCCTGGCCGCGTCTGTTTCCCGACGGAACCGGTGCGCCCAATGCCGAGGGGCTTGCATTTTACGAGCGGTTGATCGATGCGCTGCTCGCCAGCGGCATCGAGCCGTGGGCCACGCTCTATCACTGGGATTTGCCGCAGGCCCTGCAAGATCGCGGCGGTTGGGAATCGCGTGACACGGCGGAAGCCTTCGCGGCCTATGCCGGCTTCGTCGCCGACAAGCTCGGCGATCGGGTGCGCAACTTCTTCACGCTGAACGAGATAAAGATCTTCGTCGATTTCGGCTACGGCTCGGGCGCCTTCGCGCCGGGCTTGTCGTTGCCGGCGGCCCGGCTGAACCAAGCGCGCCACCACGCCCTGCTCGCGCACGGGCTCGGCGTGCAGGCGCTACGCGCCCGCGGCCGGCCGGGCCTCAGGGTCGGGATGGCTGAAAACATCGCGGCCGTGCTGCCGATACTGGAAACTCCGGAACATGTCCGCGCCGCCGAACGCGCCACCCGCGACATCAACGCGCCGTTTCTCACGGCGATGCTCGAAGGCCGCTACATCGCGAGCTGGCTGGCTGCGGCCGGCGCCGACGCGCCACGCTTCACCGACCGCGAACTCGCGACGATCGCCACGCCGGTCGATTTCGTCGGCCTCAATGTCTACACGCCGGAAGCCTACGTGCAGGCCGCCGACACGGCGCGCGGCTACGAACGTGTCGAGCTGCCGCGCTCCCATCCGCGCATGGAGGCAAGCTGGCTCGCCTTCGCCTCGGAGACACTGTATTGGGCGCCGCGTCATGTGGCCAAGCTGTGGAACGTCGAGGAAATCTACATCACGGAAAACGGCACCGCGGCGGCCGACGAGCCGGCGGCGGACGGCAAGGTCTACGACCTCGACCGTGTGATGTTCCTGCGCGAGTATCTCGGCCATCTTCAGCGCGCCACCGACGAGGGCGTGCCGGTGCGCGGCTACTTCGCCTGGAGCTTGTTGGACAATTTCGAATGGGCCGACGGCTATGCCAATCGTTTCGGCCTGCACCATGTCGACTACACCACGCAGAAGCGCACGCCCAAGCTCAGCGCCGCCTTCTACCGCAACGTCGTTGCCGGCAACGCGTTGGCGTGAATCTCGCGCACGATGAGCTATCATCCGCCAGACAAGAGAGAGTGACGTTCATGCCCACAGTCAAAGACGTGACCTTCGACCTCCTGCGACGGCTTGGCGTGACGACGGTGGTCGGCAATCCCGGCTCGACCGAGGAGACGTTCCTGAAGAACTTCCCGGCCGACTTCGAGTACATCCAGTGCCTGCAGGAAGCGAGTGTCGTGGGCGTGGCCGACGGGCTGGCACAGGGCCTGCGCAAGCCGGTGATCGTCAACGTCCACACCGGCGCCGGCTTGGGCAACGCCATGGGCTGCGTCATCACCGCCTATCTCAACAAGACGCCGTTGATCCTGACGGCGGGCCAGCAGACGCGCGACATGCTGCTGCTCGAGCCGCTCCTGACCAACATCTCATCGACGCTGCTGCCGCAGCCATGGGTCAAGTGGTCCTACGAGCCGGCGCGCGCGCAAGACGTGCCCGCCGCATTCATGCGCGCCTATGCTGCCGCCGTGCAGCCGCCGGCCGGGCCGGTGTTCCTGTCGTTGCCGCTCGACGATTGGGACCAGGAGATGGCCGCGGTCGACCTGGCCCGCAGCGTGGCGACGCGGACCGCCCCCGACCCGGCGCGGCTTGCCGAATTCGCCGGACGCATCAATGCCGCCAGGAAACCGGTGATCGTGTTCGGCGCCGACCTCGCGCGCAGCCAGGCCTGGGATCAAGGCATCCGCCTCGCCGAGACGCTCGAAGCACCGGTCCTGGCCGCGCCGTTCTGCGAACGCACGCCGTTTCCCGAGACGCACCGCCTGTACGCCGGCACCTTGCCGCCAGCGATCGGCCCGCTGGGCGAGCGACTGGCCGGCCACGATCTCGCGATCGTCGTCGGAGCCCCTGTCTTCCGCTACTACCCTTTCGTGGCCGGCAGCTACCTTCCGCCGGGCATGCGGCTGCTGCACATCACCGACGATCCCGACCTCGCCGCCAAGGCGCCGGTCGGAGACAGCCTGTTGTCCGACGCGCGCCTCTTTCTCGAGGCGGTCCTGCCGTTGCTGCAGGCGCGGCCGGCGCGCTCGCCGCAGCCGCCGCGGTCGCCGCCCAAGACGCCCTCGGCCGGCATGCTGCCGTTGGCCGCCGACGCCATCATGGCCGCGGTGCGCGCGGCCTGTCCCGCCGAATTCGTGTTGGTAGAGGAATCGCCGTCGAATGTCGTCGAGATGCAGGACCAGTTCCGCATCGACCGGCCGGACAGTTTCTATACCTTCGCGTCCGGCGGGCTGGGTTGGGACATGCCGGCGGCGGTCGGCCTCGCCCTGGCCGAGCATCACAGCGGACGGCGACGACCGGTCGTGGCGTTGATGGGCGATGGCTCCTTCCAGTACTCGGTGCAGGCGCTCTACACGGCGGTCCAGCAGAAAGAGAAGGCACACGTCGTTTTCGTCGTGCTGCAGAATCACGAGTACGCCATCCTGAAGTCCTTCGCCGATCTGGAGCACACGCCGGACGTGCCCGGCCTCGACCTGCCGGGCATCGACATCGTTGCTCTGGCCAAGGGCTATGGTGCGCCCGCCGCTGTGGCCAACACCGCCGACGAGGTCACCGCCGCGGTGTCGGCCGCCTTGGCGCGCCGCAGCACAAGTGTCGTGGTGGTGCCCCTCACGCGCCGCCGGCTCTCTCTCCTCTGATCGCTACGCGATACGCGACTTGAATGAGCATTCATCGAATGTGGCAACGCTGCCGCGTTTGATCGTCAAAATGCCCCGGTCGCGTCAGCTTCGGGTAAGTCGCCGGGCCTACGGTCACGGCACCATGTTGAAGCTCAATGTCCTGCACCTGCTCGCCGCCACCGGCTCCTTGGGGACGGTGATGCTCCTCCGCCGCGAGGCGATGGGTCGCTCGCTGCCGCTCGGCCGTCTCGGCGCCGGTCCGCTGCTGGCGCTCGCCGCAGCATTGGTGATGCTGGCGCTGACCGACCCGGCGACGCGTCAGCCCGCCTTGTGGACCGGAATGCTGACGGCAGGACTGGTGGTCGGCACCGCGCGCGGCGTCGTGCTGCCGTTGCAAGTCGATCGTCTATGGGATCGCTTTCGCCTGCCTGCCGGCCGTGACGGGCTGTGGGCGGCCGGGTTGCTCGGTGCCGCGGCGCTGATCGAGTTCGGCACCGATCTCGTGCCGGACCACGTCCCCTGGACGAATATGCTCGATATCGCCGCTACCGCGACGGCGGCGGCCTGTGCCGGCTTCCTGATCGGCCGTGCCGTGGCGGTGTGGCTGCGCAGCCTGCGGGCGCCGCACATCACGCTGCGCGGTCCTTGATGCTGCGTCGTTGCCATTCGTCATGACGGGACGAATGACTTAGCGGGTCGTTCCCCTGTATCTTCGGGCAGGGTTGAGGGGAGCCAACCGACATGCGCCGATCCGTTGGGGTGGCGCACCGCGGGGCTCGTCGGGAGCGAGCCGTGTCAGATAGCGAGCGCGATGCGACGTTCCAGCTGCCGTTGACCATCGGCGTGACGGGCCATCGCGACCTGCCGGAAGGGTCGCGGCAGTCGCTCGAAGCAGCCGTGACGGAGGTGCTGGAGGGCGTGCGCCGGAAGGCTCCGGCGACGCCATTTCTCGTGCTGAGTGGCCTGGCCGAGGGGGCGGACCGCGTGGTCGCGCGGCTGGCGTTGGAGAAGTTCGGCGCGACGCTGATCGCCGTTCTGCCGACGTCGGTCGAGCAGTTCCGCGAAGACTTCAAGAGCGCCGACAGCAAGGCCGAGTTCGATCGCCTGCTGGCGACGGCAAAGCAGGTCGTGTTCGCCAACGGGCCGCCGCCGGCGGCGGTGTCCGCCGACCAACGGCGCGCCGGCTACGCCGCCGTCGGCCAATGGATCGCCCTGCATTCCCACCTTCTGCTGGCCTTGTGGGACGGTGCCGAAGCGCGCGGCCGCGGCGGCACCGCGGAGGTCGTACGCGCCAAGCTGAAAGGCCGCTACGACATGATCGCGAGCGACCAGCTGCTGCGATACGACGAAGGTGGCGCGGTCGCCCACATTCTCACGCCGCGTCCCGGCTCGACGCAAGGCGCCGACGCCGGCCGCGTCCGTTGGCTGTATGCCGAGCCCACGACGATCGGCGCGCGCGGCGGACAGCACCGTCACAACGCGCTGCTGGCGGCATTCAATCACCTCAATCGCCTTCTCGACGCCGATCGGCGGACAGCGACGCGGTGGGCCGAGACTGCCGGCGCCTCGAGCAACACAAGCATTCAGGCGCTGAAGGGCGCTGCCGGCACCTATGCACGACAGTTCCAAAGCCGCACGCAGATTTCGGTGCAGTATCTGGCGGTGGCGACCATCGTTGCGGCCCTGGCATCGGGCCTCGAGTTCGCGCTCGGCAAGACCGCTTCCACCGTGTTGGGAGTCGTCGCCATCGCGACGGCTTGCGCGATCTGGGCCTACGCCAAGCGCGGCGGCTGGCAGCGCTGGTACACCGACTATCGCGCCCTCGCCGAGGCCTGCCGCGTGCAGGCCGTGTGGAGCGACTGCGGCCTGGGCAAATGCGTGGCCGACCACTACCACCCCGTCCAGGCCAACGCCGTGCCGTGGATTCGCCGCGCCGTGCGCACTGCCGGTCTTCTGGATCTGCCGGGCAAGGACACGCCGGCGCCGAGCGACGAGGCGGTGGTGCGCGCCGCCACGGCGTGGTTGGACGAGCAAATCGACTTCTTCCTCGGGCACCGCGGCGTGGTCCATCGCTACCGGCAACAGGCCCGCAAGTTCATCGCGATCAGCCTGGGCTGCCTCGGCACTGGTCTGGCCATCGCCGCCGGCACAAGCCTGCAGGCCTATCTGGTGTTCATGGCCTATGGCGACCTGCAGCGGTCCTACGCCGTGTCGGGCCACTTGTTCGGAATCGCCAAGGAAGAATCTCAGCAGGCCATCGCCGCGCGCGACGAGCGGCGTCTCAAGGCGCTGGTCTACGAGCTCGGCCGCGCGGCGTTGGTCGAGAATGTGAGCTGGGTTCTCACGCGCCGTCAGCGTGGCGTGAAACCGCCGCTGCGCTAGAGCGACCGCCTCATCGTTCTGCAGTCGGCGCCGCCGCGCTCGGCGTCAGGTCGAAGTCGACCGGAAAGTGCTCGGCCGAAATATGCCGGCGGGCAATGGCGCGACCGATCTCGATCAGCTTCTCGATGGCGCCTGGATCGTCAATGCGGCGGATCGAGTCGATCTCGCGTTCGCCGATTTTCATGCCGAGTTTCTCCTGCAACCAATTGATCTCCAGCTGCCCGTCGTAGCGCACATAGTGCAACAGCGGGTCGTGCCCGAGCCGGTCTTCGGCGAGATCACCCATCTCGCGATCGAGCTGCCGCGGTGTCGGCGTGTGAGATGCCCATTGCAGGATGGTCTGAACCAGCCGGCTGCCGTCGTCGATCATCGAGGTCAGCGCCTGGACCGCCTGGAACGCCGAAGGCGTGTAGCGCAGCCAATTGACGTCGCGCTGGAAGCGGAAGAAGCCGGTACCGACCGAGACCAGCATGAGTTGCCGACCGCCCAGCGGCCAGTTGAACCGATAGCCCTTGAGGTTGGCCAGCATCAGGAGGTGCAACGACGGATCGTTGTGCGGGCTGACACCGCCATCGACGAAGGCGCCGATCTGGTCCCTGTTGATCTTGATGAATTCGGGCTTGAAATAGGTCAGCGCCGCGGTGCTCGCCAGGATCGCCGAGGCCAAGGGTATGTCGGCGTTGGCCGACGCATTGCTGTCCGGGCGTGGCCGGTAGTAGCGACCGCGCGGATTGTTGTGCAGGATCCAGACGCTGCCGTTGTCGGCGCGCTTGGTCACGACAGCAAGACCGGTCCGTAGGCGAGGCGACCCCAACGTCGTGTCGCCGAGCACCTGGTCGAGGATCTCGGCCAACGCCCGGCGCGAGAATTTCGGGCCGAACACGCCCAGCGCGGCCGCTTGAAGACCTTGGCGGACACCTGCCGATAAAGCGACACCAGATCGCCGACCGACAGGCCGATCGCCAGTCCCGAGGCGATGATCGAACCGGTCGACGTGCCGCCGATCAGGTCGAAGTAATCGCAGAGACGAAACGTCTCGGGCTGCGGGCTGCGCCGGCGCAGGATGGCTTCGACTTCCTCCAGGATGGCAAGCGACAGGATGCCCCGCACGCCGCCGCCGTCGAGAGCAAGGATACGCTTAGGGCCCGCCGACTGCAGGCGCTTCCCTAGCTCGGACAAGGCGCCGCTCCCCAAATTTTTGGCAAGTGTTGCGCCGCCGCGCCGCGAGCGCGACCACCCACCGGGAGGGTGCCTAAGCTGCCTCCCTGCCCTGCGCTTCGCCGACCCGAGCGGCGAGCGAGGCGGCCATGAACTCGTCGAGGTCGCCGTCGAGCACCTTCTGTGGGTCGGAGCGTTCGACGTTGGTGCGCAGATCCTTCACCATCTGGTAGGGCTGCAGCACGTAGGATCGGATCTGGTGGCCCCAGCCGATGTCGGTCTTGTTGGCTTCGGCCGCCAGCCGCTCGGCCTCGCGCTTCTGCAATTCGACCTCGTAAAGCCGCGCCTTCAGCATCTGCATGGCTTTGGCGCGGTTCTGGTGTTGGCTGCGTTCCTGTTGCACGGCGACTGCGATGCCGGTCGGCAGGTGGGTGATGCGCACCGCCGAGTCGGTCTTGTTGACGTGCTGGCCGCCCGCGCCCGAGGCGCGATAGGTGTCGACCCGGAGATCCTTGTCGAGGATCTCGATCTCGATGTTGTCGTCGACCTCGGGATAGACCCAGACCGAGGCGAACGACGTTTGGCGCCGAGCATTGCCGTCGAACGGCGAGATGCGCACCAACCGGTGCACGCCGGACTCGGTCTTCAGCCAGCCGTAGGCGTTGGCGCCCTCGACCTTGAAGGCGCAGGATTTGATGCCGGCCTCCTCGCCGGCGCTCTCCTCCAGCCAGCTCACCTTGAAGCCGCGCCGCTCGGCCCAGCGCGTGTACATGCGCGCCAACATCTCGGCCCAGTCCTGCGCTTCGGTACCGCCGGCACCGGCGTTGAGCTCGACATAGGCGTTGTTGGCGTCGGCCTCGCCCGACAGCAGGGTCTCGAGCCTCGCCTTCGCCGCCTCGGCCCGCGCTTCCGCCAGGGCCTTCTCGGCATCGGCGATCATCGCCTCGTCCTTCTCGGCCTCGGCCATTTCGATCAACCCGACATTGTCGTCGACGGCGGCCCGTAGGCGCTTGATGGACGTGATCGCGGCGTCGAGCTTGGTCCGCTCCTTCATCACCGCCTGCGCCTGTTTCTGATCGTTCCACAGCGCCGGATCCTCGGCGCGCGCGTTCAGCTCGTCGAGACGGACCAGTGCCCTGTCGTAGTCAAAGACGCCTCCTCAGGAGCGTCAGGGACTCCTCGATCTCGTTCACCATGGCTTGCGCTTCGGCACGCATCCTTCAACACCCCGTACGGACCGCGGGCGTCTCGCCCGCCCATAAGCGCGCGGTCCAGAAGATCAATAAGTTTCGCCCGTTCCCGTCAGTCCCGGACGGCGGGCGCCGCCGGCCTGTTGGGGCCCGCCGGGCTCTATAGCGGACCAGGGCCCCGAGCCGTCAAGCAGGGTTTGATTGAAGCCGTCCGAGCCCGGCTCGGTGCCGGGCTTGAAGACCTCCTCGATCGCGCCGCCTTCGTAGGTGAAGCGGACCATGCGCAGGCCCGGCGGGATGCGGAACGGCGTCGCCGGCTTGCCCTTGAAGACCTGCCGGGCGATCGCTTCGTAGATCGGCGCGGCATTGCCGCCGCCGGTCTCGAGGTTGCTCGGGCCGAGCGTGCGCGGCTCGTCGAAGCCGATATAGATGCCGATCGTGATGTCGGGCGTCGAGCCAAGGAACCAGTTGTCGCGTGCGTCGTTGGTCGTGCCGGTTTTGCCGGCGATCGGCCGGCCGAGCGCCGCCAGGCGCCCGGCGGTGCCGCGCGTGGTCACGCCCAGCATCATATGCACCACCTGGTACACCGCCGCAGGATCGTGGAACGGCTTGCGCGCATCGACGATTTCCGGCGCCGCCGGCCGCGCGCCGGCCTGCTCGCCGCAACCGCGGCACGACCGCGGCTCGTGGCGGTAGATGGTCTTGCCGTCGCGGTCCTGCACGCGATCGACCAGCGAGGGCGTGATCTCGAGCGCGCCGTTGGCCAGCATGGCGTAAGCCATGGTCATGCGCAGCAGCGTCGTCTCGCCGGCACCCAGTGCCATCGGCAAGTAGGCGCCCATCTGGTCGACGACGCCGAACTCCTTGGCGACCTGGACGATGTTCTTCATGCCGACCTGCTGGGCCATGCGCACTGTCATGAGATTGCGCGACAGTTCCAGGCCGCGCCGCACCGTGGTCGGGCCGAGATAGTCGCCGCCGTAGTTCTTGGGCGTCCAGATCGGCTGGCCGTAGCCGGGATCGTAGGAGAACGGCGCGTCGAGCACGACCGAGGCCGGTGTGAAGCCGGCATCCATGGCCGCGAGGTAGACGAACGGCTTGAAAGCCGAGCCCGGCTGGCGGGCCGCCTGGACGGCGCGGTTGAACTGGCTGCGGCCGTACGACCAGCCGCCCGACATGGCGAGCACGCGGCCGGTCTGGGTGTCCATCACCACCGCGCCGCCTTCGACGTTGGGCACTTGGCGCAATGCGTAGGTCCGCGGCGGGTATGGCTTGGCATTGGCGCCGGCCGGCTTCTCGACCTTCTCGACCACGATCACGTCGCCGACGCTCACGACGTCGCGCGGCGCACGCGGCGGAGCGCCGACACGCTGCTCGGGCAGGGTCGGCGCGGCCCACGTCATCTCGGCGAACGGCAGCGTGCCTTCGCCGTCCGGCAAGCCGATCAGATGCACCATCTGCAGCTCGACCTTGCTCACCACCGCGAGCTGCCAGGTCGCCGGGCCAGTCAGTGGGCGGCGCTGGGCGATGCGGGCGAATTCCTCCTCCCACAAGCTCATGTCGGGGATCTTGGCGTAGGGCCCGCGCCAACCGTGACGGCGGTCGTAGGTGATCAGGCCGTCGCGCAGAGCGTTGTCCGCGACCGCCTGGATGGCCGGATCGAGCGTCGTGCTGACGGTGAGGCCGCCCTCGTAGATGCCCTTCTCGCCGTAGGCCGCCATCAAGTTGCGGCGCACTTCCTCGGCGAAGAAGTCGGCGGTCACGACTTCGGTCGCGCCGCGGCGGCGGAGCTGCAGCCGGTCGGCCTTGGCCTGCTGGTACTCGGCCGGGTTGATGTAGCCGTCGTCCAGCATGCGGCCGAGCACATAGTCGCGCCGCGCGTAGGCGTCCTTCTCGTTGCGCAGGATGTTGTAGCGATTGGGCGCCTTGGGCAGCGCCGCGAGATAGGCGATCTCCGACAAGGTGAGCTCGTCGAGCGAGCGGTCGAAGTAGTTGAGCGCGGCTTGCGCCACACCGTAATTGCCAGAGCCGAGATAGATTTCGTTGAGGTAGAGCTCGAGGATGCGCTGCTTGGAATAGGTCTCCTCGATGCGGAAGGCGAGAATCGCCTCGCGTATCTTGCGCGCCAAAGTCGCTTGGTTGGACAGCAGGAAGTTCTTGGCGACCTGCTGGGTGATGCCCGACGCGCCCTCCGGCCGCTTGCCGGGATTGGTGACGTTGGAGATGACGGCGCGCACCACGCCGACGAAATCGATGCCGGGATGGGTGAAGAAGCGCTGGTCCTCGGCCGCGACAAAAGCCTCCAGCACGCGCCTGGGCATGGCGGCGACCGGCACGAAGACCCGCTTCTCGCGCGCATATTCCGCCAGCAACCGGCCGTCGGCGGCGTAGAGGCGCGACGAGATGGCCGGCTGATAGTCGGCGAGCTGCTTATGGTCGGGCAGGCCGTGGCTGAAATGCCAGAACAATCCCGCCACGGTTCCGGTACCGACGATCAGCGCGGCCGTGGCAAACGCCAGCAGGACTTTGAACAGGGTGAGCACGCGCATCTTTTACCTTCAATCCCCCGCTCCCGTCTGCCGGCAAAGGCGGCCGCCGGTCTGCGGCGAAAGGCGCGCCCGGTTCGCGACCGGGGGCGACGGCCATGGTCCTTTGCCCTTATGCCTTTCTTGTGGCGATTCCGGTACCGAAATGGGCGTCGACCGAGGCGCGCAGGGCGCGAGCCAAAGACTGTTGATGCTGGCGCACCGTCAGCAGCTTCTCGTCCTGGCGGTTGGAGAGGTAGCCGAGCTCGACCAGGGCCGCCGGGATGTCCGGCGATGTCAGCACGGCAAATCCGGCCTGACGATGGCTGCGCGGCAGCAGGCGGAACCCGCTGTGGCTGAAGCTTTGGACGATGGTCTCCGCCAGTCGGCGGGAACCGTTCACCGTGCCGCGCTGACTCATGGCCACCAGCGTCCGCGCCACGTCGTCCGACTGGTCGGCAAGGCGAACGCCCGAGATCATCGCGTCGGCGCGGTTCTCGCGCGCCGCCAGCGCGGCGGCCTCGCGATCGCTGGCCGCTTCGGACAGCGTGTACACCGAGGCGCCGCGGACCTCGGGGTCGGGGCAGGAATCGGCGTGCAACGACAGGAACAGATCGGCCTTGGCGGCCTGCGCTCGGGCGACCCGCTCGCGCAGCGTCACGAACGTGTCGTAGGTGCGGGTGAGCAGGACGCGGTAACGCCCACCTGCCAATAGCTCCCTCTGCAGGTCGCGGGCGATCGCCATCACCACGGCCTTTTCCTCGGTCCCGCGCGCGCCGAGCGCACCGGGGTCCCTGCCGCCGTGGCCGGGGTCGATGAAGATCAGCTTGGGCTTTGGCAGGGGCGTCGGCTTGGCGATCGACTTTCTTGGCGGCTGGTTGGCCCATACCGTGGGCGCCGTCAGGCCAACGGCACCAAGGCCGGCCAACCCGGCGATAACAGTCCGTCGATAGGGCGCGGCCATGACACAGCCAGCTCAATGAGAGGGAGCGAATTATTTTCTAGTTATGTTCAACTAAATACAGAAGAGCGTCGATAATTTCAAGGCTTTTCAATAATTTAACGACTAAGACTCATCTACCTCAACGTTTTGATTGTGAGCCGCAATCGAACCCCGTATGTTGAGCCCTGCGAGCAGTCGCCGTCGTTCGAAGCGCCCTCCTCCCAGAGGTCGGTGCGCTCCGACGGCAGTCTTGAGATGCCGGGCTGGCGCCCCATGGAGTGGGAGCGGCGGGCCTGCTGACAGACTGCCAGGCAGGCGGTGGCTACAGGAAACCCGAGGTCGGCAGGACCCAGTTCGGTCCGGCGGCGCGATGCTTCCCCGTCTTGGCCATGTCGGCCGTTCGACGGGTCGATGGCGCACCGCCCCCCTCGCCCCAGGGAGGCGGCTCGGCCGCCGGTCGCTCGCACCGGTGGAAACCGGGCGCTTCGGAGCGAGCCCATGGCACGGCGCATGCTCATCGACGCCAGTCATCCGGAAGAAACCCGGGTGGTCGTCGTCGATGGAACACGACTTGAAGAATTCGACTTCGAAACCGCGACCCGCAAGCCCCTCAAGGGCAACATATACTTGGCCAAGGTCATCCGTATCGAACCGTCGCTGCAGGCGGCATTCGTCGAGTACGGCGGCAACCGCCACGGCTTCCTGGCCTTCTCGGAAATCCATCCCGACTACTATCAAATTCCTGTCGCCGATCGCGAACGGCTGATCGCCGAGCAGCAGCGCCTGCAGGCCGAGTCCGACGAAGACCACGAGACGCGCCGCCGCGACCGCGTCGACCGGACCGATATCGAGGAAGTGCGCGAGGACAATCGCGCCGACAGCGACGCTCCCGAGCCCGCGCCGATCGAGACGACCGGCGAGCCGGTCGTCGAGGCGGCAGCCGAAGCGATCGCCAGCGCCGCGGACGCCGGCGACACGCCGCAAGGCACCGCCGCCGAAGCGCCGGCGACCGAGCCGCCGTCTGTCGAGGCAGCGACTGTCGAG